>JBDLWH010000255.1:0-8876 GCA_039804325.1 Verrucomicrobiota bacterium | reverse complement strand
CCGCGAACCAGTGGGCGACGGCCGCGTGGATCTGGTGATACCGATCAACGAGGGTGAAAAATATACGGTGGCGGCTGTGGGATTTGGTAAGATGACCGTGTTCAAATCCGAGGAACTCTATCCTTCTCTCACACTCAATGGCCATGACGCGTATTCCTCGAAAAAAATGCGCGCCGATATCACGATGATCCGCAGTTACTATGGATCTCGTGGTTATGCAGATGCCTTGGTCACCCCCGACATCCGCGACGCGGGCCCCAACCAAGTGGGCATCACCTATCGGGTCACCGAAGGCTCCCGGTTCCGTGTCGGCCGGGTGAATCTCGCCGGCAACACCAAGACTAAGGACAAGGTGATCCGCCGTGAAATCCCGCTCAAACCCGGTGATATGTTCAACACGGTGGAACTCGAAACCACTAAGGCCCGCCTCCAGAATTTGCAATACTTCAGTGACGTGCAAGCCACGGGCGTCCCCGGCGGCTCCGGTTATCGCGACGTGAACGTGCTCGTTGAGGAAAAGGCTACCGGTTCGGTGGGAGTTGGATTGGGGTTTAGTTCTATCGACAGTATCGTCGGGTTTGTCACCTTGGAACAGTCTAACTTCGATTTGTTCAATCCCTGGAATTTCACTGGTGGTGGCCAGCGTTTCGCGATGAACCTGCGCGCGGGTTCCGAGCGCTCCGAGTTCAGTGTCTCGCTCGTTGAGCCATGGTTCCTGGATCAACAACTCTCACTCGGTGGAGAACTCTTCTACAAACAATCGAACTATTTCAGCGATTTCTACGAGCAAACCAATATGGGTGCCGCCATCTCACTGCGCAAACCGTTAGGTAAAAAGGGCTCTCTCAAGGGCGAGTATCGCTTGGAACAAGTCACCGTCGATTCGTCAGTCACCAACTCGTCTTATCAGCATCTCTACCCTAGCCCTAATCCTCCTTATGCTCCAGTGCTTACCGATGACGGCGATAACTCGCAACTCTCCCAGGAATCTCTCGGCGGGCCAGACTTCCTTCGCAGCGCACTGAGCGTGAATTATATCCACGACAGCCGTGATAGCAGCATTCAACCGCGCAGCGGACATAAGGTGGACATCGGCATGACGGCCGCCGGTTTGGGAGGAGATGTGAACACCTTGAACTTTGCCGTTCAAGGCCAGCAATACTGGAACTTGAAGTGGGATTCGATTTTCTCGGTCAATGGTGAACTGGCGTTTGTGGATAGTATCAATGGCGATGATATCCCCATCTTCGAGCGTATGTTCCTCGGCGGTGGCCGCACGCTTCGCGGATTCAAGTTCCGCGATGTCGGCCCGCGCGACGTCGGCTACACTAACGATGTGTATGGCGGCAATTCCCTCGGCTTCCTGTCCTGCGAATACACCATCCCCATCATCGATACCGTCCGCGCCGCCGCCTTCTATGATATGGGCTTCGTGAACTCTTCTAGCTGGGATATCAGCCCTAGCGATCTCTACAGCGACGTGGGCTTCGGCATCCGCCTCAAACTTCCTATCAGCCCGCTGCCTCTCGCCCTTGACTATGCCCTGCCGGTCTTATGCCCAGACGTCCAGGCCGATCAAGGCGGACAGTTCAACTTCTATCTGAACTATCAGTATTGATTCCCCTGTAGCGGCGGTCTATGACCGTCGCAATGAACCCTGTAGCGGCGGTCTATGACCGTCGCAATGAACCCTGTAGCGGCGGTCTATGACCGTCGTCCCCCATCGCAGGCCGCGTCGGCTACGCGCAGGCCGTCGAGGGCGGCGCTGACAATGCCCCCGGCATAACCAGCGCCCTCGCCGCAGGGAAACAATCCCGCCACGTCCGGGTGTTGGAGGGTGTCGTCGCGCCGTGGGATGCGCACGGGCGAGCTGGTGCGGGTTTCAAAGCCTAACAACAACGCGTCACACGAGACGTAACCGCGGATTTGGCGGTCGAAGAGTCGCAGGCCCTCGCGCATCCGGCTGGTGATCCATGGTGGTAACAATTCATGCAAGGGTGCTGGACGCGTGCCAGGAAAATAGCTGTTAGTCGGAAGGTCTCCTGAGATTTTTCCCACCAAAAAATCTGTGAGTCGTTGGCCAGGGGCGCATTGTCCACCGCCACCGGCGGATTTGGCAGTGCGTTCGAGATGTTTTTGGAATACCAGGCCAGCGAGCACACCATGTTCTCTAACCAGCGCCTGGAGGTCGGCGGGTTCGACGGTGCAAACCATGCCGGAGTTGGCAAACGGCGAGTCGCGCCGCGACAGACTCATGCCATTGACCACCACTTCGTCGTTTTCTGTGGAGGCCGGTACAATCCAGCCGCCCGGGCACATGCAGAACGAATGCACGCCGCGATCGCGGATCTTGGTGGCCAGGCGGTAACGTGCCGCTGGCAGCAAGCGCGGCCGTTCCTGGCCTCGGGCGAGGTGGTATTGGCTGTGATCGATAAAAGCCTGCGGGTGCTCGATGCGGAAGCCTACCGCAAAGGGCTTGGGTTCCAGCAGAATATGGTGCGCGTCTAGCAACCGATAGATATCGCGTGCCGAGTGACCCGTGGCTAGCAGCACGGCGTCACCGAGGATTTCAGTGCCCTCCGCGGTGACGACTCCGCGCAGGCGGGCTTTTTCGATGACGAGCTCGACGACCTTGGTTTGGAATCGTACCTCACCGCCACCTGAGAGGATTGAGGCGCGGATGGATTTGATGACGCCGGGGAGCAGGTTGGATCCAATGTGCGGGTGCGCGTCGGTTAGAATACTTTGGGGCGCGCCGTGGGCGACGAGGATTTCATAAATTCTAGCAACGGGGCCGCGTTTGGTGGCACGGGTGTACAGTTTGCCATCGGAGAATGTGCCTGCGCCGCCTTCTCCGAAGCAATAATTAGATTCCTCGATCACACGGCCCTCACGCAACAATGGCGCGAGATCGAATCGCCTGGCGCTGGCGTCCTTGCCGCGTTCTAGCACAATTGGTTTGGCCCCGAGTTCTAGGCAACGCAGAGCGGCAAACATGCCTGCCGGTCCGCAACCGATGATGATGACGGTGCGTGGACATGCTGGAAGCGGTGGCGTGCTCCACTGCGGTGGCATGTCGGGCACCATCTCACCGTCGAGCGTCACCTCAAGGCGCAGTTGCACTTTGATGGTTTTTTGGCGGGCGTCGATCGAGTGTTTGCGCAATTTCACTCCGCCGATGCGCGCCATCGGCACGCCGAGACGCTTGGCGGCGGCCTCGCGGCGAGCCGCGTCATGTTCGGATTGTTCGAGAGGCAGAACAATATCAACGATTTCGAGGGATGTTGGCACGGTGGGGGCTCTCCATCAGCAAATGAACAAATCGCCGTTATGCATTCACAATCAGTGGTAACCGATAAATCAAGAGTTAGGTTATCTGGTTACCAGCGGCGGCGTTTGTCCTGGTTGTAAAAACAGGCATCTAGCGAAAACTTCCCAGCCCCGGTGAGGATCATGACCATGAGCGGAATCAAATAGAGCAGCGCGGGTTCCTTGGCCATAGGCACTCCAGGTGATAGAAACCACGGCAGCGTGGCTTGCGCGGCAAAAGCTGCTACCACCATGTTGAACCCGAGCACAAATGCTGCCGGGCGCATCGCCAAACCCAGGATGATGAGCGCCGACGCCACAACCTCCGCCCCAATGCAGCCCATCAAGCTCACCGGGGGCGACAAATAGTAAAATGGGAAAAAATCCGCCACGTAAAACGAGTCTTTCAGGGCCGCAAAGCCCATGATTTTTGGAATTCCGTGCCCAAACATCATCATGCCTCCGATCATCACTCGCAACCCGACTAGCCCGAACGACGCCGTCGCATCTCGCGTGCCACTATCAAAAAAGAATTTTTTCATCAGTCGGTAGGTGCTTTGAGAGAAATGGTGATGCGCTTGAGTCGTTCGTCACTATCAGGTGAGTGGGTTTTAATGAGCGGATCATTTACCAGGATGTGGTGGACTAGCCGCCGGTAATAGGCGTTGAGCGGTCGCATCTGATAGGACGTGCCGGTGACTTTCACGCGCCCGGCGATGTCCTGAATTTCCTTAGCCATCTGGTCTTCGCGGATGCTTCGGAAGTGTTCGCAATCCACCTTGATGCGCTCGGGCTTTGGAAATTGCCGCCTCAGGATGCGGTTGACGAGGTATTGTAGGTCGTCGAGGCGCTCACCATCGTGGCCGATAAGCACCTTGCCTTCCGTCGAGTGAATTTGCAGACATGGCCCGTCATCGGTTTCCTGCACCTCAATGCTTGCCGGCAAGCCGAGATGTCCGAGTAACGTGTCGAGGATTTTTGTGGCTGTTTCCACCGTGGTCATGCCCCGAGACTAATCATATCTCGGCCCGGGTCAATCACCTCAAATTCCTTTGTGAAGGAAATCTTCACGCAACCCTTCCCACTCAATTAGCAATTAGTGCTTGGCAGGCCCGGCGAAATCAGCGAAATCCACCAACGTATGAAGAATTCCCACTTGATGATTTCCGCGCTGGTCATCGGTCTGGCCTCCTGCCAGAAAAACCCCGGCATGACTGACACATCCCCACAGAAGCAAGAAATCTTCGGCAAAATGCCGGATGGCAGAGATGTCAAAATCTTCACCCTCACTAACAAAAATGGTCTCAAAGCGCGCGTGACCGAATATGGAGCCATCCTGGTTTCCATGGAAACTCCTGATAAATCCGGGAAGTTCGCTGACCTCACGCACGGTTACGACACCCTGGCTGGTTGGCTCACTAACACTTCCTATTTCGGCTCCACGGTGGGCCGCTTCGGTAACCGCATCAAGGACGGGAAATTCGCTTTGGAGGGTAAAACCTACACGCTGGCCAAAAACAATGAGCCCGGCGGAATCCCGTGCGCCCTGCACGGCGGCCTCAAAGGCTTTGACAAGGTGTTATGGGCCGGTAAACCCACCGCCGACAATGGCGTGGAATTCACCTATCTATCCAAAGACGGCGAGGAAGGGTATCCGGGTAATCTAACGGTAAAGGTGACCTACACCCTCACCGAGGCCAATGAACTCAAGTGGGAGGCTTGCGCCACGACCGACGCCCCGACGGTGCTCAACATCGTCCATCACAGTTATTGGAATATCTCGGGCGATCCCACCAAGGCCGTCAACGACCAGGTGCTCATGCTCGCCGCTCCTCACTACCTGCCCACCGATGCCGGCCTGATTCCCACGGGCACCATCGCTCCGGTGGCTGGCACCCCGATGGATTTCACCAAACCTACCGTGATCGGTGAGCGCGTCGGCGCAGAATTCGAGGCGCTCAAATTTGGTGGCGGTTACGACCATTGCTGGGTGCTAGAAAAGAGCGATGGCGTGCGCCTCGCGGCCCGCCTGAAAGACCCCAAAACCGGTCGCGTCATGGAGATCTCCACCAATCAGCCGGCCATCCAGTTCTACGGCGGCAATTTCCTTGATGGCAAGGTCGCCGGCAAAAAGGGCGTCCCCTACGCCCATCGCTCCGCGCTCTGCTTGGAAACCGAAGGATTCCCGGACTCTCCGAATCAACCGGCATTCCCATCGCCCGTCCTTGTCCCCGGAAAAACCTATCACCACATCATGATCCACAAGTTCTCAGTTGAGTGAGCGACTTGCCGCTCTGTCATGGAGCGGCTAGGCAGTGAGCCAGGGAGATAAAAACACAACATCTTATTTATTAGAATTATCAGTTATGGAAGAATTCAAACTACAAGGAATCGACTATGCGATCCTCCTCATCTACGTCGGGTTCGTGCTAGGCATCGGCTTTGCACTGAAACGTTACATGAAAACCTCGGCGGATTTCCTCACATCCGGTCGCTCGATTCCGGCTTGGGTCACTGGCCTCGCATTTCTATCGGCTAACTTGGGTGCGCTCGAGTTGGTGGGGATGACGGCTAGCGGCGCAAAATACGGGATTGCCACCTGCCATTTTTATTGGGTGGGTGCGATACCGGCGATGATCTTTTTGGCGGTGTTCATGATGCCGTTTTACTACGGCTCTAAGGCGCGCTCGGTCCCCGAATATCTCAAAATGCGATTCGACGAGCGCACCCGGTGCCTGAATTCGATATCGTTTGCGGTGATGACCGTGTTTGCCTCGGCTATTTCGATGAACGCGCTGGCTAAGTTGCTCACCAACCTGATGCCATTGAAGGTGGGCTTCACCGTGCCGCTGGTGGGTATCTCCGTGGGCAGTTATGATATCTATCTGTGGATCTGTTCGATCATTGTGCTCGCCTACGTGCTTAAAGGCGGGCTCACGTCGGCTATTTACACCGAAGTGCTTCAGTTTTTTATGATCGTGTTGGGGTTTGCTCCTATCGTCTATCTGGGGCTGCGTGATGTGGGCGGCTGGAATGCCTTGAAAGGATTGTTAGGCACGGTCGCTCAGAATCCCGCTGCTCTCGAACTCAACACCAATAGTTTTCAACCTGACGCGTGGACCAGCGCGTGGACCCCGCTTCTGGCGGGACCGACCCACAATCCGATGGGTGTGGACTTGTTCGCCATGCTCTTTGGATTGGGCTTTGTGCTCTCCTTTGGCTACTGGTGTACCAATTTCCTCGTGGTCCAACGGGCGATGGCCGCCAAAAACATGAGCGCTGCGCGCCGCACGCCGCTCATCGCCGCACTCCCAAAAATGGTTTTCCCCATCCTTGTCATTCTGCCAGGCATGATCGCCGCTGGCCTCGCCCTGACCGGAAAAGATGGCTACCGCCTGCCGCCCAAACCGCTCGCGGGTGCCGAATACGCCAAAGCGCTTCCGGCCATCAAAGCCGCTGCCACGATGGACCCCAAGGCCGCCTTTGATAGTATCAGCTTGGCCACCGGGGCAAAAATGAGCCCCGAAAAGGTGGCCGCGCTCATCAAGGCGGCACCATCGCTGGATGAACCCACCATGCGCAATCAGCTTCAGAATGCCGTGGTAGAAAATGATTATGACGGCGTGATCCTCTCGCTGGTCAAAAAGTATTGCCCACCTGGTCTGCTAGGTTTGGCGCTCACCGGTCTGTTAGCCTCGTTCATGTCGGGCATGGCAGGTAACGTCACGGCCTTCAACACGGTTTGGACCTACGACCTCTATCAGGCATACTTGGCCCCAAACAAAAGCGATGAACACTACGCTTGGATGGGCCGCGCCATCACCGTGGTGGGTATCCTGCTGAGCATCGTTTGTGCCTATCTGGTGAGCCGCTGGTCTAACGCCATGGACATCATTCAATTGGTCTTCGGCTTTGTGAATGCGCCACTTTTTGCCACCTTCTTGCTCGGTATGTTCTGGAAGCGCACCACCAGCCACGGCGCGTTCTTCGGCCTGCTCGGCGGCATCGGCACCTCGGCTTTGTTTCACTCGCTCTCCACAGCCTCGGGCAACATGCTCGGCATCAAGGGCGGCTACCTCTGGAACCTCATGGGTAAAGGTCTCGGCGATATGTCTCCCCACCTGCAGTTCCCCAGCGATATGGCTCAGAACTTCTGGTTAGCGAGTTTTGCCTTCATCGCCTGCTTCGCCATTACCCTCGTGATTTCGCTGACCACCGCGCGCACCAAGACCGATGAGGAACTCGCCGGGTTGGTGTATTCACTCACGCCTAAGATCGTGGACCAAGAAGCGTCGTGGTTCCTCAGGCCATCGGTCATCGGTATCCTCCTGCTCATCGGCTGCGTGATCCTTAACGTGGTCTTCTGGTAACACACAATCCATCTAACCATATACTATCATGGGACTCGACCTTCGCCTTCCTATCGGACTCTACTTCACCATTCTCGGCGTAATGCTCGGGGCTTATGGCGTCATCACCGGCTCTAACGAAGCAATGTATAAGCGCTCGTTGGACATGAACATCAACCTGATCTGGGGCGTCGTCCTGCTCGTTTTCGGATTGGGGATGTTGATTCCTTCGCTGATTGACCGCAAGAAAAACGCGGGCAAGCGCCCGTGAATGGCCCGTGCGAAATGCCCGGATGCATGAGGGTGGACGCTTTTTCGAGGCGTCCACCGCATCAGATGTGAAATCGGCATGACCGTGGCAATTCGTTGGCTCTAGCGTCTCGAAATGCGCGCGCCGCTTCGCCAAAACCATTATCGCGCGACCCCATCAGGTCGCCTATCTCACACCCAATGAAAATCACTTGTTACACCGGCGGAGCCACCCAGACTAACGGCTATTTGGTCGAATCCCCTGAGGGAAATTTCCTTGTTGATGCGCCCGAAGGCGTCGCTTCATGGATTCTCCAACAGGGCGTGCGAGTCGATGCCGTGTTGCTCACCCACCAACACTATGACCATGTGCTGGACGCCGCCGCCTTGCGTGAAACGGGTGCCCGGCTCTTTGCCTTCGCTCCCTATTCGACCGAACTCACACTTGAAAGCGCTGCTCGCTCGTGGGGCATGCCGATTTCGGTTCATCCCTACCAAATTGACGTGTTGCTAGATGTTACCCAGCCGCTTCACCTCATGGGTCGGCACATTTCGCTGGCTCACATCCCTGGCCACGCTCTCGATTCAGTGACGTTCTATCTGCCAGACGAGGCCATCGTTTTTTCGGGCGATACCTTGTTTTTCGGGTCGATCGGACGTACCGATCTGCCTGGTGGCAACACGCAGACGCTTCTCGATGGCATTGCGCGGCATCTCATGGTGCTGCCGCCTGCCACCCGGGTCCTCTCCGGCCATGGCTCAGCCACCACCATCGATAGGGAAGCAAAACGTAATCCCTATCTCTAACGTGACCGGGCGAGGGACTTTCGTCCTTTGCCCTTTAACGTTAGTAACAATTTGTCTGTCACCCAGATATTGACCATTCGCAAAACCTGCTCCAGAGCATCACCGGCCCGGTCCACACCGTCACCAACACGTTTGAGGCTAACCGGGACGCGCTCTTGACAA
>JBDLWH010000254.1:0-3345 GCA_039804325.1 Verrucomicrobiota bacterium | reverse complement strand
ATAAACTCCATAAGATAAAATAAAACAACACTGCAAAACACACTTCTGCTAATACAAAAACGCCACCTCACCGCCCTAACATCATCATCTGTATGACCGACGACCAGGGCTGGGGCGACGTCAGTTATAACGGACTCAAAAAGATCCAAACCCCGAACCTGGATTCCATGGCCGCAGCGGGGCTACGATTTGACCGATTTTACGCAGCCCATCCGAGTTGCTCCCCGACCCGAGCCAGCGTGCTCACCGGGCGCCATCCATATCGCATGGAATGCGATTGGCCGGGCATTAAGCTGCACCGTCAAGAATTTACCATCGCCCAAGCCGTCAAAACGGTCGGCTACCGCACCGGTCATTTCGGCAAGTGGCACCTCAACGGCGTGGCTGGCCCTGGCAAAATCATCCTTGATTCCGATCCGTGCTCACCACGTCACTTCGGCTTCGACGAATCATTCTCTGTTTCTAATTATTTTGAGACGAACTGGACGTTCGGTCATAACGGAGTAGCAGAAAAATCCACGGGTGACGGATCGGATGTCATCGTGGACCGCGCCCTCAAATTCATCACCACGGCCGTGACTGACAACAAACCGTTTCTCGCCGTCGTCTGGTTCGGCAGTCCGCACGTCCCACTCAAACCGACCCCCGAGGATCTCAAGGCCGCAGGCGGATCGCCGTATTATGCCGAAATCCTAGGCGTGGACCGCAGCATGGGCACGCTGCGTGCCGGCTTGCGCCAACTTGCCATCGCCGATAACACCCTGCTCATCTTTTGCAGCGACAACGGCGCTTGGATGGATGAATCCAAAGCTCCCGATGAGTTTGGCACTAACGGCGTGCTGCGCGGCCACAAAGGCCAACTCTGGGAAGGCGGCATCCGCGTGCCTGGACTGATAGAATGGCCAGCAAAAATCACAAAACCCTCAGTAACGTGCGTCCCCGCCGTGACCAGCGATATCTATCCGACCGTGATGGATATCCTCAAAATCGACTTGCCCGATCAAATCAAACCGCTCGACGGCATCAGTTTGGTGCCGCTCTTCGATGGGAAAATGCCACGTCGCCCATCACCTATCGGCTTCTGGCATCATGGGGAAGTCACGCTGGAGAATGGCCCGGCCGCCTGGAACGACAACCAATACAAACTCTATCGGAGCGCGACGAACCAGTATGAGCTCTATGACCTCACCCATGATTTATCAGAAACGACCGATCTCGCTAACAAACTGCCTGAGGTAGTCACGCGCATGAGCGCCGAGTTGGACGCTTGGTTGAAGTCGGTCCGTCAAAGTCGTGCCGGCCAAGATTACCCAGAAAAATTGGTGATAGAACCGTCACCACCCCAGGCCAACTAGTGAGCATGGGTCGCCGCGCATTACCATACCTAAAACCGCCACCTAACACATCACACCTTTAATAACCATGAATCCCACCACGAATCACCGCGGCCTACTCCGTACCTTATTGTTGATAACCGCAGCCACCGGCGGTCTCGCCGCGAAGCCCGTGAAGGTCTTTATCCTCGCCGGCCAATCCAACATGGACGGCCAAGCTGAAATCCGCACCATCGACTTCCTCGGCGAAGATAAAGACCCGGCTCGCGCGGCCCTGCTCAAAACGTTTAAACCCGACGGCAAAAATTTTGTCACGAGAGATGACGTCTGGGTCGCTAGCAGAGGGTTCCATCACCTCCAGACCGGCTTGGGCGGCGGCGGCGGCAAAGACACCGAAAAACCGGGCAATTGTATCGGGCCGGAATATGCCTTCGGTTACTATATGGGAGCCGCGCTCAACGAGCAGGTTTTACTCATCAAATATGCCCCTGGCGGCCAAAGTCTCCATGTGAATTTTCGGCCGCCGAGCGCGGGGATTCCTGAGGGAACGAAGCCTGAAGATGTCGGTGGCCATTATCGGGGAATGGTCACATGCGTTCGTGAAACCCTCACTAACCTCAAAAAAGAGTTTCCCGCCTATCAAGAAAAGGACGGCTACGAAATCGTGGGCCTCGTCTGGTTCCAAGGATACAACGACATGATCGGAGGCGGCAAACCGGTGGCCGAATATGGTAAAAACCTGACCTGCCTCATCAACGATCTGCGCAAGGAATTCAAGGCACCCAAGATGAAAGTGGTCGTGGGCGTCATGGGCGTCAACGGCATGGGCAATGAACTCGGCAAACAGAAGGATATCCGCGACCACATGCGCTCGATGAACACCCGCCCCGAGTTCAAAGGCAATGTGCGCGCCATCGAGAGCGCCCCATTGCTCCACCCAGAGGTGGTGGCCCTCAAAACCGCCGGCTGGATCAACAAACAGCGCGACCTCAAAACGCAACCCATCACCCCGCAGGAACAGGCCATGCTCAACCGCGCCACCTCAAACCTCGGCTATCACTACTACGGAGAGGGCCGATTCTTCATCCTGCTAGGGAAGGCGTTCGCCGATACCATGCTCGAACTCACCGACATGGGCAACAAGGTGCTCCCTCCCAAACTCAACGGCTTCATCCCGCCCGCAGCCTCCCCAACCAGTAAATAAACCCGGGGAAAACACCCCCGGCTAGGCGGGGTAAAGCGGGCGCGTCTTGGGGCTTTCAAAATTCGCCGGGCGCGCTTAGCTTGCTGCCCGTCCATGATCCCACTCGCCCTGCTCGTCCTATTTCTTGTGAGTCCATGTTTGTGGGCGCAGGCCCCCGCCGTGCTGGTGGTACCCGCCGCCCCGCCCGTCGAGGCCCTCAATCTTCCTGACGACGGGGTGCGCGTCGCCGTGCTCGGGTATCATGATTTATCCGAGACCCTGCCCGAAACGGCCATGCGCATCCGCTCCTCAAAGTTTCGCAAACAGATGGAAACCATACGCCAACTCGGCATCACCGTGATTTCCTTAGATGCCTTCATCGCTTGGAAAATTGGCAACAAGCAAATCCCCAAAAAATCCTTGTTGCTCACTTTTGATGACGGCTGGAAATCGGTGTACACCGACGCTTTCCCTATCTTGCGCGAATTCAACTATCCCTTCACGATGTATCTCTATAAAAGTTATATCGATGGCGGCGGCAAGGCGCTCACCACTCCTATGATCAAGGAAATGATTGCCGCTGGCGCCACGATAGGCAGCCACTCCGTCAGTCATCCCTATCCGGCAACTATCAAAAAATACCGAAAAAACAGTTTGGACGCCTACCTCGGGTTTTTGCGCAAGGAAATGGGCGAATCCAAGAGTTTTCTGGATTCCTCATTCTCTATCAATGCCTCCACCTACGCTTATCCCGGCGGCTATTGCACCGAGGATATGCACGTCATTGGCAAAGAATGCGGTTACACCCATTGCTTCACCGTGGTACCG
>JBDLWH010000253.1:0-2510 GCA_039804325.1 Verrucomicrobiota bacterium | reverse complement strand
TCTACCGGATTCTCATTGAGCACCGGGATCATCCGACAGCCAACGATGTGTTCATGCGCATCAAGGACACGCTGCCCCATCTTTCGCTCGCCACCGTTTACACGTGCCTCGACGCCATGGTCAAACATGGCATCATCCGCCAAGTCAACTTCGACCGCGGACCATCTCGCTACTGCCCGAATCTCGCCGAGCACGGGCATTTCCACGACGTCCTCACCGGCGTCATCCATGACGTGACGTTCCGCCCCGGCATCCGCCTCGAAGACGTCTTAGATCTACCGTCAGGAGCCGTCGTCAAAAGCGTCGAGTTCACGCTGCGCGGCCAGTTGACCTAGCACAAAAAATCGTTTCGCATTTGCATTATTTCCATTCGTTATCGCATCCCACATCATGAGCCTGCACATCCAAGACCTCCA
The DNA here is from genome assembly GCA_039804325.1 of Verrucomicrobiota bacterium. GTDB lineage: Bacteria > Verrucomicrobiota > Verrucomicrobiia > Verrucomicrobiales > Akkermansiaceae > Luteolibacter. The sequence continues at coordinate 2,094 of JBDLWH010000253.1, read as the reverse complement.
CGCCACCCTCGAAGATGGCACCGAAATCCTCAAAGGAGTCACCCTCGACATCCCGAAAGGTGAAATTCACGCCATCATGGGCCCTAACGGGTCAGGAAAATCCACGCTCTCCAAGGTCATCGCCGGCCACGAAAGCTATGTGGTCACCCATGGCACCGTCACCCTGGATGGAGAGGAAATCTTCAGCATGTCCATCGATGAACGGTCACGCGCAGGGATCTTCCTAGCCTTTCAATACCCATCAGAAGTCCCGGGCGTCTCGAATGCCAACTTCATCCGCGCCGCCCTGCAAGCCCGCCTGCCCAAAGGCGAGGATCTCGACGCCGTGGCGTATTACCAAAACCTGTATCGCAAGATGGACGTGCTAGAAATTGAGCGCAAGTTCACGGCGCGTGCGGTGAACGAAGGGTTTTCGGGCGGGGAAAAGAAACGCAACGAAATCCTCCAGCTCATGATGCTCGAACCCAAATACGCCATCCTCGACGAAACCGATTCGGGCCTCGACATCGACGCCCTGAAAATCGTCGCTCATGGCGTCAATGCCATGCGTTCGCCCGAGCGCGGATTCCTGCTCATCACCCACTACCAGCGGCTCCTTGACTATATCAAACCCGACCACGTCCACGTCATGGCCGATGGCCGCATCGTGCGCTCCGGCGGTCCCGAACTCGCCCATGAACTCGAAAAACATGGCTACGATTTCCTGAAAGAGGCGGCTCTCGCCTGATCAAGCGTGCCAATCTCCAATCTTAATTCTCCAATTTTCACATGTCCCAAGACACCACAGAGGTTCTCGATCTGGAAACGCGTGAGGCGATCGACATCGACCGCAGCAAGGGTGACTTTACGTTCCCGGAACGCAATAAATACGACGCGGGCTGCGGGCTATCCGCAAAGACCGTTGATTACATATCCGACGTGAAAGACGATCCGGCCTGGGTGCGCGAATTTCGCCACAAGGCCCTAAAAGTGTTTTTGGAAAAACCCTTGCCCACCCACTGGGCAACCAAGGATCTGGAAACCATCAATTTCGACGCCATTCGATATTACCTATCAGACGGCGAAAAACCTAAACGCTCGTGGGCTGACGTCCCGGCCGACGTGCTAGAAACCTTCGAGCGCCTAGGAATCCCCCAACAGGAACGCGCGTTCCTCGCCGGCGTCGAGGCCCAGTTCGACTCGGAAGCCGCTTATTCTAACGTCAAAGAGGAACTCACCAAACAAGGGGTCATCTTCTGCAATTCCACCGAGGGCCTCAAGAACCACGAGGAAATCTTCCGCCCGTGGTTTGGCAAAGTCATCCCGACCGGAGATAACAAATTCTCCGCTCTCAACAGCGCGGTTTTTTCTGGCGGCTCGTTTATCTATATCCCCAAAGGCGTGAAGCTCAAACAACCGCTTCAAGCGTATTTCCGAATCAACTCAGAAAATTTCGGGCAATTTGAACGCACCCTCATCATCGCCGACGAAGGCTCCGAGCTGATGTATATGGAAGGCTGCACCGCCCCTAAATTTGAAACCGCCACCCTCCACTCTGCCGTGGTAGAACTTGTCGCCCTCAAAGGCGCAAAAATTCAATATGTGACAGTCCAAAACTGGAGCAGCAATGTGTTCAATTTGGTGACCAAACGCGGCCTGGCCATGGAGGACGCCGAGGTGCGATGGATCGATTGCAACATCGGCTCACGCCTCACCATGAAATACCCCGGCGTCGTCATGAAAGGCCGCCGTGCCCGCGGTGAAGTCATCTCTATCGCCCTAGCGAATACCGGCCAGCACCAAGATACCGGCGCAAAAATGATCCATGCCGCCGACGAAACCACGTCTAACATCGTTTCAAAATCCATCTCGGTCGGCCAAGGCCGGGCTACCTACCGGGGGCAGGTGTTGATTCCTAAGCACCTGAAAGGTTGCAAGAACAACACCGAATGCGACGCACTGCTCATTAACAGCAACTCGCGAACCGATACCTATCCTGCCATCACCGTGAAAGGCAATCAACACGCCACCCAGCACGAAGCTTCGGTCTCCCAGGTGTCCGAAGAAATGCTCTTCTATATGCAACAACGCGGACTCAACCCTGGACAGGCCATG
>JBDLWH010000252.1:0-3078 GCA_039804325.1 Verrucomicrobiota bacterium | reverse complement strand
GTGCCAGGCGAAATTCGCTTCAAAGCCACGGCACCGGGCCTCACGTCGAAATCGTTAGTGATTTCCACCGTCGCGGCCCCGGCCATGTGAGTGAGCGCGACTGAGGAAGTCAACTCGTTGGTGCGGCCTCGGCTTTGGCCACGCGGCAGCATTCGGCGACCATCTGGTTGCAGGCCTCGCGGCAGAGCAGGGGGATGGCCACGCCGTCTGGGGTGTCCTCGGGCATGCCAAGGAATTGGCTGGCCACGGTTTTAAGCAGCGGCGTACGGGCGTCGAGTTGCCAGAGGATGCGTTTGGCGCATCGATGGGTTGGGCCGCAGAATTTTTCGACGAGTTGCTGTGCCCCGGCATCGCTGATGTGACGGGCGCTGCGATACATTCCGCTTTGGCGCTCGAGCTTGTCGCGCAAGTTCTGGGTTTCGAGCGTTCCGCGTCGCTGGGCCAGATAGAGCCCGACGCCCGCAGGATAGAACTGGTCGAGAGCCTGGCGGAGTTGGTCGGTGTTTGCCAAGACCATCACCCAGCCGCGCTTGAGATTTCGCTCACCCTTGCTGAAACGATAGTGGCCGTCGGCCGTCTCAATGGAAAGATCCCGCGCCGACTTTGGACCGTCATGGCGGACCAATCCGCCAAACTCAGGCACGGCTAGGTATTCGCTGTCTCGCCAGTGGCAAAGATGATAGGCCGAGGCGGAATCGTTGGGCTGAAACTCCAGTTCGCCCATGCGATGCACACCGGATTTAACGAGGGATTCGAGGTCGGCGGTGAGGGACATGGCGGTTAATAAGACGACAGCATTTTGTTTATGGATGATGGGTTCACCGAGGCTTGTGGATTTTATCGAAGTCGGCGACCTGGTCTAGGATCACGTCGGCCATGAATCGTTGAGTGCCGATGGCTGATGAGTAAAAAAGGGTTTTGCCGCGGAGAGAGTGGGGGTTGTGGCGGAAGATGTCGCGGTGGCTGGCGGCTGGGCCAGGGTGAGGTTCGATGCCGAGGAGGACGGGGATATCTTGATAGGAATGCAGGCCATCAGCGATGAAAAACGGGACGACGATGACATGGGGAGTGGATGCCATCTGGTCCCAGTGGGCAATGAAGGGCGGCTCCTCCATGAAGGCTCCAAGCACTGCGGCATAACCCGCTGCCGAGGCGGCGATCAGATCGACTTGTCGGCGGATGGATTGGGTCGAATTCGAGTTTAGGCCGGTGCCGTGGCCGGTGATGATGAGGGTCGTTTCGGCGGGATTGACTCCTGGGGCAACTTCGCGGGCCCGACGCAAAATGAGAGCCGTCATCGACGGATGGACGCCCACCGGCAAACAATAATGCAGGGTTTTGCCGTGTACGACGGTCGTCGGCCCGGTGAGTTCGAGTTCTCGTGGGATAATTTCTTGGGTGAAATAGCCTTCGCTGATAAAATCTGGGACCACATAGACATCGTGAGAGTCGATCATATAGAGAGCCTCTCGCATCGAGGGTTCCTCCTTCCAAAAACAACAATGCACCTCCGAAAAATATCCCCGAGATCGAATTTCATCCGCATGCTCGAAGTAGGGCGCTGACGAGTCAGGATTCTCGGTGGATCCATGACCCACGATGAGCAGGGCGCTGTGGGGCTTCGACTCGAACAACATGGAAAAAAACTGGCGATCTTTGGCTGGATTGCAAGGCGATGGAAAACATTTCGGTTTTCAGGGGCGGCTATTCTGGCAGAGACTCGCGTCGGCATGACATTATTTGAATCATTACGGTTGTGGGTGGATCCGGTCGAGCGTGAGGGGCCGGAGGCGATGGCGGTCGATGAATGGCTGCTGGAAACGGCGGCGTCCCCGGTGTTGCGCATCTATCGGTGGCTAGGAAACTGGGCCAGTGTCGGGTATTTTGGTGCGCTCGGTGATGCCCGAGCTGCGCTTCCGGACGTCCGGTGGGTTCGGCGCTGGACTGGGGGTGGCACCGTGGATCACCGAGCGGATTGGACCTACACGGTGGTCGCTCCCACGGGTGAGCCATTGACGCAACTTCGCGGGGCAGAAAGTTACCGCATGGTTCACACGGCTTTAGCGGAGGCTCTGGTCCATGAGGGCATCGATGCCCGGCTCAGTTCGGGTGACGATGCCACTGGCGCGGCGCTTTGTTTTGAAAATCCAGTGAGTTATGATCTCGTCGGGCATGACGGACGAAAACTCGCGGGTGCGGGTCAACGCCGGACGCAACGCGGACTGCTTCACCAAGGGTCGGTTACCGATACCGGAAAACCCATCGATTTTGCGCGCCGCGCCGAATCGCTCGCCGGGTGCCTAGCGCAATCGTGGACCGCTCTGGACTGCCAACCACCATCAGAAATCATCGCCAAAAAAATCGCCGCTCGTTATGGCCGTGAGGCGTGGACCGAACGGCGCTGAAAATCCCGCAGCGCAGGGCAGGGGAGTGGTGTGACTCAACGGTTAGTGCGCGCCTCCTTGGATGAATTTCACCAAATCCTCGCGAGTTTTCGCCAGATCAGGCGGATTCAGATAGAACATGTGGCCGCCATCGTAGTGGGTGCTCGTGATGTGGTCCATGGCGCTGGTTGGCAAATCTAACAAGTGGCGCAGTGAGTAGGCGACGCCCTCGGGTGGGGTCGCGAGGTCGGTTCGGCCGCCCATAACGAGGATGCGGAGGTGCGGATTATCGCGCATGGCCTCGGCGAGGCGATCGCCGAGGTTGACGATCTCGTTGTTGGCATTCCATCGCCACGGGTTGACCTTGCCAGTGAGGATTTCGTACGGTTGGTCTTCCTTGTAGCCGAGGTCACGCTCGAGGTAATCCATCATGGCCGTGGCAAACGCTCCGTACGCCAGAGAATACGACGGATCGTACTCCGGTGACGGCGAGGATTTGTCGGTGGCGTCCCAAGCGACTCGCGCGTCGAAGCGTCCGAGCACCTTGCCTTGGTCCCGAAGCAGTTCAGCCCGGAAAAACGATGGATCGAGCCGCAGATTGTGGGTGAGCCACGTGGGTGCTGGGATACCAGTCAAGCGCGCCAGTTCGTCGGCAACGCTCTGGCGAGCAGGCGCATCCATCGCATTGCCTTTG
>JBDLWH010000251.1:0-3697 GCA_039804325.1 Verrucomicrobiota bacterium | reverse complement strand
TAAAATCAACCCGCATACCGCTAGGGTGGCAAAGTCGGTCACAAAAAATAAGGGTTGCGTGAGATGATGCAGGATTTTCCCAAGCAGCACGAATCCCGCAAGCGCATGTGTGGGATCGACGATGATGGCTCCGTCGGCTGGCTCCAGAAAATGCAGAAATGCAAATAACAACGCGGTGCCCATGCAGGCCGTCACCGGGCGTGCAAAACGCAGCCACAACCCTAACAGCAGGCCGCGAAATAACCATTCCTCTAACAACGACGCGCCCACTGCGGGAACGAAAATTTTCATCAGCCCTTGGTCGAGACTCACCGTGGTGGCTTTTGGCACAAAGACCCCTGCGGCATCTAACGACGCGCCCAAGACACCAAGCATGCCGCCAGCGATGACGCAGCCAAGCGCGATTTGAAGTGCGGCGGTGCGCCAAGAAACCCGCGTGGTGCGAGCCAATGCCGGGGTTTCCCCCGTGGTGCGCAGCCATCGAATACGCCACCATAACCAAGGCAACAGAATCAGCGCGGAAAATAACATCGAGCGGTTAAAAAACCTGCTAAATTTCGACCGCCCGCACGCCGCTCCCACCCATTCTAGCGCCGCCGGTAGATCTTGCGCGGCGGCCACCGTCGCAAAATACTTGCCTCCCTGATAGACCCAAGGCGAAATCATGGCCGCCAGCACCAATGCGCTCAGCACCCAAAACACCGCCGCCCCCACCTCGGACTGGAAAAACCGTTTCACCCCTGAGCCTATTTTTTCCATGACCGATTGAGCAGTCCGTATTTCGGGCTGAAGAGAAAGGCGAGCAGGAACACCGCTCCAAGGACCAGCACGATGGCCGGGCCTTGCTCAATGTTGAGCCACCAACCGAACAAAACGGCCATGGCCGAGGCGATGCCACCTAACAACGCCCCACCCCAGAACAGCGCATGGGTCGAATCCGTGAGAAGATAGATGGTGGCCGCTGGGGTGACTAACAACCCGAGGGCGAGCATGCAACCCACGGCCTGAAGCGAGGAAATCAGCACCACGATCAACACGGCGAGCAGCAGGTAGTTGAGCGCTCGCACCGGCACGCCCAGAGTGGTGGCCACCTCGGCGTCGAACAAGGTCATGAGCAGCGGGCGGTGCAAGGCCGTGAGAATGCTCAATGCGCCGCATGAGATCCAGAAGTTCGTCCAAAGATCGCTGTTGCGCAGGCCCATGATATTGCCGAAGAGCCAAGCCTCCATTTCCTGGGCCACGCCCATTCGGCGCAATAGGATGATGCCGCCACTGAATGCTGCCGTGTATAAAATGGCCAACGCAGAATCCTGATCCAGACGCGACCCACGCGAAACCGCCAGTGACCCGAGACCTATCAATAATGCCGCAAACAAACTCCCCAGAAACACACTCCCGTCATGCAAACCGGCCACCCATATCGCCACGGCTATGCCAGGCAATAACGCGTGGGATAGCGACCCGACTTTGAGCGCTGATTTCCTCAAGACCACAAAGGCGCTAGCATAACCATTGGTCAGACCTATCAATAAGGCCGCCAGGATCGCTCGCTGGTTGAACGGATGCTGGAAGGGTTCTAACAACCAATCGATCATGCGACCTCCTTTCCATGCCCGGGCTGAGTGTCGAAGGTTTCTGCCAGACGCGCCTCGGTGAACACATGGGCCACGGGCCCAAAGGCGATGGCTCGTCGGTGGAGCAGCAGGACTTCATCGTAAATGTCGCGCACGTTATCCATGTCATGATGAGAGGCGATGACGAGTCGCCCTTCCTCGGTAAGATGACGCAAAGTGGCGGCCAGGGTCGCCTTTGAGTTGCGGTCAAGCCCACTGAACGGTTCATCAAGGAGCAGCACGTGAGCTTCCTGCGCCAATGCGCGGGCCAAGAAGACCCGCTGCTGCTGGCCGCCGCTGAGCTGGCTGATCTGACGGTCCCTCAAATCAGTTAGACCCATCCAATCCATGGCCCTGTCGATGGCCGATTCGTCGGCCTGGGAAAACGGACGCCACCATCCGGCTTGTGGGAAGCGGCCCATTCTGACCACGCCGCACACGGTGATGGGAAATTGCCAGTCCACGTTTTCGCGTTGCGGCAGATACGCGATCTCCCGGCTCCACTTGGCCACCTTGGTGCCACGCCATAAAATGCGCCCCGCAGCAATGGGCAAAAGCCCCGCCACCGCCTTGAGCAACGTGCTTTTTCCCGCTCCGTTGGGCCCGATCAGCGCGACGCATGAGCCGCAAGAAGTGGCCAAGGAAACATCCTGCAAGGCGTCCACATCGCGGTAACGCACGCACAGCGATTCCACCCGCAGTTCGTGATGGTGCCCGCAGTGGGCGCAGGATTCGTGGGCGGGATAAACCATGGTTTGTTTCTCAGTGGACGTGCCAATCATAGCGCAAGGATTCCTCGATAAGTCCAGAGCCAATGGCAAAGCGGGTTTGATCCTCGTCACCATCTGGCATCACGGTGAGAAACACGGCGGTTTCTCCAACCGTTGCTCCAAAATCAGCTCGTAAAATCACATCCATCCCTGCGGAATGGTTAGGTATCAGCGCGTCGTGCTCCGATTCGCCGGCCGCAACATTTTGAAGATCTAACAAAACCTTGCCGTCGGGGGTGTGGCAGGAAATGCGTTGCGCCGGGGCTAACAGTCTGAGGCGGAGCACGGCTGGCATTTCTCTGGATGAGGAGGAGCTTGAAGCGGGGACCACCGGGCGTGGCACCACGGCCGAGGTGATTTTCCGCAGTGGGATGGCCAGCAGGGCGAGGCCAGCAAGCACAGCAGCGGTTCCTGCCAATGGGGATGCCAACCAACGGGGGCGATTCATGGGGCGGTGAGGGCTTGGGTGATGGCCGTGACGTTGTGGCGTATCATGGCCTCGAATCCCGCCTGCGTGCCGCGCTCATTGCCATCGGCGATCAACGCGGCTCCGAGACGTGCCCCCGTGGCTGTGGCGATGGCGTCGAGCCCCTTGCCGCTCGTATGGGTTTCTGGAAACACCGCTCTCACCCCAGATTTTTTCACCGCCTCGATGGTTTGCGCCTGCTCGCGCGGGGTCGTATTTTGCTCTTGGTTCAAACCGGCCACGGCAATCACCTCAAAACCAAATTCCTTGCAAAAATACCCAAAAGCATTGTGCGCGGTCACTAATTTCCTTTGTTCGCGCGGCACACGACCCAACTCTCGATTGGCCCAGCGTTTCAACGCGTCTAGGCGCTGACCGTAGTCACTGGCATTCGCTAGAAAAAACGCTTTTCCCTCGGGATCTTTCTCCCCAAAGGCTTGGGCTACCACGCGTGCGGCCCGCCGCATGTTGTCCACGCTGTGCCACCAGTGAGGATCGATCGCACCCGCCCCGTGGGCGTCATCCACCCCGTGGGCATCTGAACAATGAGCTCCGTGACTCTCGCCACTCATGGCGAGCGACGGCAGCGTCCGACCGACCTCGATCAAGACGCACCCCGGCACCGCTGACCTCAATCGATCTAAGTAACGCTCGAAATTCTTGCCGCTCGCCAAGACGATGGCCGACTCCCCCATCGTTTTCATTTCCGCTGGCTGGGGCTCGAAACGATGCAGGTTCCCACCCTCGCTCACCAAATCAAACACTTCCACCCGAGCACCACCCACCTGGCGCGCCAAGTCCGCCAGCAACGGATGCAACGCCGATACCCGCAACGGTGGCCCGCCTGC
>JBDLWH010000250.1:0-2569 GCA_039804325.1 Verrucomicrobiota bacterium | reverse complement strand
GCAGTTGGGAGAAAGGTGAGTTAGGGCGGCCACTTCCTCAAGCACACCACCGTCAAACATCGAGCGGGTGCGCGCGGCAATCCTCGCATGAAGGTCGGGACGAGCGCGTCGCACGACTAGCCCGCATAGCCCGGCGGAAACTTGCGCGGTTTGGGATGCCCATTGGTCGCGCAGGTCCGAGGCGCGCTGTCCGCTGAGCAAACAGATCTCGAGGGCGCGGGAAACAAAGCGGCGGTTTTGCAGGGCGGTGCGGGCGGCTTCTATCGGGTCTAACGAACGGAGCCGCGCGACCAATTCCTCTAACGGGCAGGCGTCGAGTTCGGCGCGCAGCGTAACATCCCCGGTGGGCAACGGTGCCGGGCCGTGTGTTAAAAACTTCAGGTAGAGTCCTGACCCGCCGGTGATGATAGGGGTTTTGCCACGCGCGAGAATGGCAGCGATGACTGGGCGGGCCAGCCGCAAGAAACTGCCGGCGTCCGCCGCGCGGGTTGGCTCCCAGACGCCATAGAGGTGGTGTGGGATGTGAGCCATTTCCTCCGGTTTGGGTGCGGCGCTGAGTATCTCTAATCCCCGATAGAGTTGAAACGCGTCGGCGTTGACAATCTCCCCATCAAGCTTTTCCGCCATCTCCAATGCCAACGTGGACTTGCCTGACGCGGTGGGGCCGCAGATGTAGAAGGCGGTAGGTTTCAAAACGGAAATTTGCCACCCATGCCTTTCATCATGTCCTTTATGCCTCCGATACCGCCCATTTGTTTCATCATCGCGTTCATTTTGTGCGGGGATTTCATCATCTTGCGCATCTCCCCAAACTGTTTGATGAGTTGGTTCACTGCCATGAGTGAGGTGCCCGAGCCTGCCGCGATGCGCAGGCGCCGTCTCCCTTTGAGGAGTTCCGGGCGGCGGCGCTCTTCGAGAGTCATGGACAGCACGATGGCTTCGGTGCGCTTGAGCTTCGATGTATCTAACGCCCCGGCGGGTAGTTGTTTCTTGATCTTACTGAACCCAGGCATCATCCCTAACAATCCTTCGAGCGGCCCTAACTTCTGAATCATCTTCATTTGGTCGAGAAAATCCGTGAAATCAAATTTGCCGTCTTGGAGGCGCTGCATCGAGCGCATAGCGTCCTCTTCGTTGACTTTGCCGGCGACCTTTTCGACCATTCCGACGATGTCGCCCATGCCTAGGATGCGGTCGGCCATGCGATCTGGATGGAACTCGAAAAAGGCATCGAGTTTTTCCCCCTCGCCGACGTATTTGATCGGTTTGCCGGTGACGGCGCGCATCGAGAGGGCGGCACCGCCGCGGGCGTCGCCGTCGAGTTTGGTGAGGATGATGCCGGTGATGCCCACGGCTTGGTCGAAGTGTTTGGCGACGGAGACGGCTTGTTGGCCGGTAGCGGAATCGGCGACTAAGAGCGTTTCTTTGGGTTGGACGATGGCGTGGAGGCGTTTGAGGTCGGCGATGAGGCGCTCATCGATTTCCTGGCGTCCGGCCGTATCAAAAATCATCACGGTGCCGTGTTGGGATTGGGCCCAGATGAGGGCGGCACGCGCGGCGTTCACCACGTCAGTCTCGCCGGGCGTGGGAATATAACACGGGACGTCGATTTGGCGGGCGAGGGTGGCGAGTTGCTCAATGGCGGCGGGCCGATAGAGATCGCAGGCGACTAGCAGCGGGCGGCGCCCCTCGTTTTTTAGGCGTTTGGCGAGTTTGGCGGCTGTGGTGGTCTTGCCGGCGCCGTTGAGGCCGCATAGGAGAATGCGCGCGGGTGGATTGAGATCTAGCGGCGACTGGTCGCCACCTAACATGATGGCCAACTCGTCATGGAAGATTTTGACGATTTGTTCGCCAGGTTTGATAGATTTGAGGACATCCTCGCCCATGGATTTATCCTTCACCTTGGCGATGAATTCTTTGGCGACGTTGAATTCGACATCGGCCTCTAAGAGCGAGATGCGGATCTCGCGCAGGGCATCGGTGATATTTTTTTCAGAAATGCGGCCCACGCCACGCAAATTGCGAAACGTCTTGTCTAAACTGTCGGAGAGTGAGGAAAACATCGGGAATGAGAAGATTGGAGAGGTGAGATTTTTATTTGGCGTCTGGGAGATAGGTGGCAACGTGATCGATTAGGAACGACCAACGGAGTGGGGATTCGGTGGGTTTGCCGGTGGTGAGATCTTTCCATGAGACGGCGACTTGGCAACTGGCTTGGCGCAGGCGCCGGTTGACCTGCCAGGAGATGGTGGAGGTGGTGGAATCGAAGCGGGCGGGCACCTCGCCAAACCCCGAGACCTTCATCACGAGGGTGGCGGGGTCGATGAGATCGATTTTCGATAGATCCGCGCTGATGACAGGGAGTCGCGAGTTGATGAGGGTGCCGGGTTCGGGTGATACCGGGCATGGGGTGGTTGGCAGCATGCCAGGGATGGTGCCTTCGGGCCCTGCATCGTAGGATTGGGAGTCACGGAAGGTGGTGGATAACTCGAAGATCTTGTCGTAATTCCCAAAGACCATATATCGATTGAGGGTTGCGTCTGGGGTGGAGCGCTTGATTTTTCCCGGC
>JBDLWH010000249.1:0-9761 GCA_039804325.1 Verrucomicrobiota bacterium | reverse complement strand
TGAGCCTGAGGCGTTGGGATCGTTCACCGTAGCCATCACTGGATACGTGCCCGCATTGATGGGGGCATCGGTCGCGCCTCCATAGGTGGTATCCACGTAAAGGTCGGCCGGTTTCGTTGTTACCGTCACGGGTTTAGGGATGCCGTCATAGGATTGTTTTAACCCGGCGAGGGTGACCTTGGCAGAGACTTTGTTGACGATGAGAGGCACGGATTTTATCACAGAGGCATAACGTACCGCATCTGTTGGGATGAAGGTGGCCGTCAACGTATGTGTGCCTGCTGGCAAGCGTGTTCCTAACATGGGGGAAAAGGTATAAGTTCCTTGCACATTGGCCTTTACCTTAAACTGTGTGTTAGACAGCGGGGTTCCGTAGGTGATGGCTTTTGGGTTAGGCCAGGTGATCACTGGCAATATGACGGTACTGGTCGAGGTGGTTATGCCGGTGCTATAAGATGGGCCATCGAGCACGGACCAAGCCATGTAGTAATACTTGGCACCCAAGGACAGGCCGGTGGCGGAGATGTTCGTGGCGCTGCCGTTGTAGAGCACGGTGCCCCCGCCGGCGATGGTATCGCCAGCGGTGTAGGTTCCTGTGGGAGATCCGAACGAGTTCGTGGTATTCCAAGCGACGAGCACATTGCTGAGAGATGAGTTGCGGTTCCACGAAAGATCGATTTGTGACGTTGTCGCGGGAGTCGCCGTGAAGGCTGATGGGCTATTGGAGAGGATCCTTTGGGCCGAAAACTTGGCGGCGAAAGTGTCAGCATGAGGACCAGAGGGGAATAACCGTTTGGCCGCGTTGACCGTGGCGTTGGCCATATCGCGCATGGTGGGATTGCGGCCGATGCCAAAGAACGATTCGATGAGGATTTTGTCCATATCCTCGCGAGGATATCCCAGATCGCGTAAAGCGAGGAATGCTTGGAACAAGGGCGTGCCCCAAAGTTGGTCGGAGTAATTGTCAATGCCCGCGAGGGATTCATGAGCGCCATAAGTATGATGGGGATCATAGGTGAGAGAGGTTTTATCTAAGAATCGTCCATCCCAAGTGTCGGCGCTATGAGCATCCCAACTGAAGGCCCATTCCGGGTGGAAGGTGGAGCCGTTAGTGGTGGTGGAGTTGTAGGATGCGGCCCAGTAATCGCCAAATCCCTCGCCGATGGCGTCTGCGTCACCGCCGCCCCAGGAAGGGGTGATGTCGTAGGTGATGGCATGGGCGTATTCGTGAAGGATCACGTCAGGATCTTCGTTGTCGTCCACTCCGCCATGGCCGAAGACTAACTGATTGTCGGTGGGGCTATAGTAGGAATTATCGGCCCCGTTATCACCATCTGAGTCGGCTTGGATAGGGCCAAACTGGATCCCTGTGGCACCGGTATAACCGAGCGACTGGAGATAGCGCTGGTTTTGATCGATGTGAAAATAGGTCATGACGTCGTTGAAGGCATTGTTGCCGCGCAGGGCTGTCCAATTGCCTGTGGTGGTGGTGCTTGGCGTACTGTTGGGAGCCTCGAGATCCGTGATTTGGACCCACGGGCCATCCAAGGAATAAACTCCGTTAGAAAAACTGATATCGCGCAGGGGGCGCGTGACATAGGCGAGTGAGAAAGCAGAGGCCGGGCTGTCGTCCACGAGGGATGGGTTGGCTAGGATGGTGCGGGGGTCTCCATCAAAGACGCGCGCGGTGCCATTGACAGCGGTTTTTTGAATAGTGAGGCGTTGTTTGCTAACGGCGCGTGATGCGTCCCACCGTAGCTCGGCGTCGGCGCGGGAGTTAACAGGGCCGTGATAGGTGGAGAAATCGGGTGTTGGTTGGGGTTGCTTGTTGAGGTGGACCACTGAGTTGCGCGCGGCCACGATGGAGCCGTCGGTCGCGTCTATCAGGTGTTCCCAATGTCCTAAGGGAGCGTCGGTAGCCACCAGTGTTTTGTAAATGAGTCGGAAGCCACCATTTTGCGGGAGATAGACCAATTGCGAGCGGAGGTCAGCGAGTAATTTTCCATGGACGCGTAGGTGGTTCCATGCGGCATCGAGGGCGACGTCTTTGCTGATGAGGGGTTTGGGTAGTTGCGGTTGTTGGGCGACGGGGTAGGTGTTGTTGTATGCTTGATAGACTTCGCCAGACTCGTGGCTGATAGAAACCACCATATCAGCGCCCACCACGGGCAGACCGTTGAGGGTTTGGCGGTAGCGGTAATGAGTGCCCAGCAGGCTTTCGCGTGTGGCTACCCAGGGGAGGTTTTCCAGATTTTGAGGCAACAGGAAATCGGCGTGGTTTTTTTCGAGGAAGTGATCGGCTTCGAGGCGGCCATTGGCCACGGGGGCATTGGTCTGGGGGAGGACGACGAGTTTGGGAGAGTTACGGTGGTCGGAGTGGCGAGTGAGGGCGGGCAGTGGTTGGGCATGGGCGAGGCTGGCGAGGGAGCCGACTAACAACCAAAGAGTTGGGGTGATAATCCGTGTGAGGGTCAAGGATGAGAATGGTTGAGGGATCATGGTGGGGAGAAAGGGTAGGGCCATGCAAATTCAGACAGAGAGCCGAAGATAGTCAGAGTGGGAACGAAACGCCAAAACATGCCGGTGACAAGGACAAATCGGCGCCAGGGAACCTGCGGTGGGACGACGACATTTTTGGGTGCATCTGGTGGTTGCATCGTATCGGGCGTGCCGCTAGCGTCGGCGCGTGATGCGTCCCACCGATGCCGTGATTGATTATTTGGAAGCCGAGCGGGCACGTGGGGTGAGCCACGTGTATCTCGATGAAGCGGCGCGAGCCGGCTTGCGAGCCGTGTTAATGCGAGCAGCCCCACCAGCAATGGCCATCAAGGCGGGCGCAAGCGCGCCAACTGCCGGGAAATCCAGATTGTCATCTGCGGGGCCAGGGGATTTGCGCCCGGCCGTTCAAGTTGGGGCAGCGGCGGCCACGGCAGCGGCGGCGGCGGTTGTGGTGACGGCAGTTGGGGTGAGCAAGGCGGAGCGATTGGCATCGTTGCGGCAGCAGGCAGAGAGTTGGGGGGCGGCGCGTGTGTTAGGCACCTTACGCGAGACGATGGTTTTTGGGGTCGGGAATCCGGATGCGCGCATCGTTTTGGTGGGGGAAGCCCCCGGATACGAGGAGGAGAAAAAACGTGAGCCCTTTGTCGGTCCTGCTGGCCAAAAGCTCGATGGAATCCTCAAGGCGATGAATCTCACCCGGGAGGACGTCTATCTCACGCTCATCGTCAAGTTTCGGACGGCCACAGACAGGCAGGCGACCAACAACCGCAAGCCAACCCGAGAGGAAATCGCGGCGTGTCTGCCGGTCATTGCCGCCGAAGTGGGCATCGTCCGACCGGCGTGCATCGTCGCCTTGGGCCGCACGGTAGCGGAGGGGTTGCTGGGGCTCACCGGCGAGGTGGCCAACATCCGTGGCCCATGGTATGCGTTTGATGGCATTCCGACATGCGTCACCTATCCCCCGAGTTATTTGCTTCAAACCAGTGCGAACCTAGCGGTCAGACGTCAGGTTTGGGAGGACATGCTCATGGTCATGGAGGAAGTTGGCATGACCATCACGCCCAAGCAGCGCGCGTTTTTCCTGCCCAAAACCTAAGGGGGGCTCGTGTGGCACCATGGCCATGAGCAGAAGGCGGCATCAATGAGAGCCTCACTTTTTTGACGGCGGCTGGTCGATTTTTTCATTGGGTTGGGAAAAGGTGACGTCGGAGAGGAGTTGAGGTTGGGTGTTGTGGCTGAGGGAGTTGTCGGAGTAGGATGCCGGGGGCAATCCGGATTCGAGCACCATGCCGGGCCCGTGGTTGAGGGTGGCTTGATTGCCGGTAACGGTGAGGGCGGCGGCAACGGCGCGGATGACCAAGCCTCCCATGAGATTTGAGCGAGCGATATTGCCCGTGATGTCGCCAGACGAGGCACTTTCGAGGACGAGGCCGAACTCGCGGTTTGAGATGAGTTGATTGTCCTTGATGGTGGCGGCGGCGATGCCGTTGTCCGCGTGAATCCCGTTGAGGCAGTTGCCTTCACAGCGATTATTCACTGCGGTTAGTGCGGAGCCGTTCCACGTTTCGATGCCGTGCTCAAAGTTGTTCAGGGCCTCGGAATCTCTCACTTCCAAAACCCCATTTTTGCCGTTAGCGGCGGCACCGTTCCAGGCATTATCGGCAAACCTGCACCGCTGGGCGATGGCTGACCCTTGATCGATCACCATGAGGCCGTGGCCGCTGGCATCGATGAACCCACAATCCCGAAAAGTCACCGTGGCCCCACGGACGAGGGCGGCGGAAAATCGCTCGTTGCCAAGTGCGTGAAACGCTTCATGGCGGAAGGTGATGCCGCTGATGCGCGCGCCTTGGGCGTCTGGGCCGAGGGTGATGGCGGAGCCAGCGGTGGCTGGGCATTCCACGGTGGTCTGAGTCGAGCCTGCGCCTTGAAGTTCGATGGCGGCATTGACCACCAGCGGCCCTTTCCAGGTTTGGGCCGCCAGCACGATGCGGTCGCTCGGGCGCGCCGCGGCAATCGCTTCGCCCGGCGTGGCAAAATCCCCAGGCACCCGCAACGTGCGCGTGTAGGATGCCATCTTTTCAAGTTGGGCGGCGATGAGCGCATCATCCGGTGCGAGTGTGGCTGCTTCGCGCAATGCGTCGAGTGCCTGGGCGTCGAACTGGCCATGGTCACGGGCGATCGCTTGTTCTAGCAATAACTTGGCTTTTGCTTGGTCGGCTCGATAGTTGTCCCGTGCGGTGGTGGCATCGGAAAGTATCGATTGAGCCTCTGGGTTGGCCGGTGTGGATTGGAAAATCTCGTGACAAGCGGCGATGGCCGCGTCCCACTGACGATTGGCGGCTAACTTGCGGGCTGCGAGAATGGCCGCCTCGCGAGCTAGGCCGGATCGGGCCGCCGCGATGCGCTCGGAGATCGTGAGCGCATCGGGTTCCGCAGGAAGTTTTTCCAGCACCCGTCCAATTGAGCGCTGTGCCTCATCGAGGCGTCCGGATTCGAGTTCGGTGATGGCTTGGCCGGTCCAGTATCCGACAAATTGCGTTTGTTCCTCGTTCATGCCCACTTCGATGCTGCGATGGCCGAGGCGGGCGAGTTCGGAGCCGGGCGAGAGGGTTTCGATTTGAGAGAACGAGCGTGCGGCGTCTTGCCAGCGGCGGTTTTCCACAAAGCCCGCGCCCTCACCGGTGAGTTGAGCGATGCGAGCTTGGCGCTGCATGAGCGTGGTTTTCTCGTTCTGATAGTGCCACCAGCCCCCGCCCACCGCAGCACCGCAGACCAACAAGCACCCGAGGATCCCAACCCACCGCAGGCGATTGGGCCCAGAAACTACGGGCGCGCCTAACGGAGGGTTGAGTCCGGGCGTGCCCGCTGGTTCCGGCGATGGGGTGGCGGTGCCCATGCCCACGGCGGCTTCGCGGATCACGGCGTAAGCGTTGTCGAAATCTTGTAATCGCTTCTGGTAGATGGCGGCAAATGCGCTGCTAGGCGCTGCCTTGGCCAGCACGGCGAGGTGCTCGCGCTGCTTCCGGAGTGACTCGAGCGCAGCGTTGGGGTCCTGGTTGGGGTCGATGCCGAGGACGCAGCGAGCATCAGCGAGAGTCATGGCGACGGGTTGAACGGGTGGGGGGATTATCCGATGAAGCGCTGGACGATGGGCATGCGCCGCCCGACGCCAAAGGCTTTCGAGGTCACTCGCAACCCCGGCGCGGCTTGGTGACGTTTCCACTCGTTGAGATCAACGCGGCGCTGGACCCATCGCACGGTGGCCTCGTCGTAGCCGCGGGCGATGATTTCATCTGGCGAGAGGTGGTGCTCGACATACAGTTCGAGAATACCATCGAGCACGTCGTAGGGCGGCAGCGTGTCCTGGTCCTTTTGATCGGCTCGAAGTTCCGCGCTGGGCGGTTTTTCTATCGTGTTGAATGGAATGATGGCTCGCTCGCGGTTGATCCAACGTGCAACTTCATAGACGCGGGTTTTGGGGAGATCGGAAATGACGGCTAGGCCGCCACACATATCGCCGTAGATGGTGCAATAGCCTACGGCGAGTTCACTCTTGTTACCGGTGGTGAGAAGCAGACGATTTTCTTTGTTAGATAAAGCCATCAATAACAATCCGCGGATGCGCGCCTGCATATTTTCCTCGGTGACATCCTCGGGTTGGTCCTCGAAGATGGGGAGCATTGTGGATTTGATGGCAGAGAAGGCATCGCGGATGGAAACTTCATCGCAGCGTATTCCGAGGTTGGCCGCCAAAGCAAAGGAATCCTCGACGCTTCCACGCGACGAATACGGGCTTGGCATGGTCAAGCCTCGCACGTTTTCCGGGCCCAGAGCGTCGGCGGCGATCACGGCGGTGAGCGCCGAATCGATGCCGCCACTCAAGCCAAGACAGACACGGGAGAACCCGCACTTGGTGACGTAATCGCGCAGGCCGAGCACCAGCGCCTGATAGAGTTGGGCGGGTTCGCACACGTCGCATGGCTCGTCGTCCTCGACGGTGAGAAACGGGTTGACCACGTGGCAGGCTTCTCGGAACCCGGGGAGCTGGGTGGAGATGCGGCCGTTGGGGCCGGCGACGAGTGAGTGGCCGTCAAAGACGAGTTGGTCGTTGGCGCCCACCGTGTTGCAATAGACGACGGGCGCTTTGATGCGCTGAGCGATGCCCCCAATCATGGCGCGTCTGAGCGTGGGTTTGCCGAGATGAAATGGGGAGGCGCTCAGGTTGCATAGCAGGTCGATGCCTTTTGCGGCGAGTTCCTCGACCGGATCGCGGTCGTAAAACGGTCGTTGCAGGTAATCCTCGGTCCAGATGTCCTCGCACACCGTGAATCCGATGCGCAGGCCGTTCCACACAATGGGCTCGCATGATTCGGATGGCTCGAAATAACGACGTTCGTCGAACACGTCATAGGTTGGCAGCAAGGTTTTCCAAATCCGGTGACGTATGGCCCCACGATCTAACCAAGCCAACGCATTGCGAAATGGCTTGCCCGAGCGCGCCGGGTGATGGTGGTCCACATAACCGACGACAAGGGGGACTTCACGTGATTCCCCAGCCAAATAATCTAGGGCCTGGAGGCATTGGGGGACAAACTGTGATTTGAACACCAAATCCCGCGGGGCATAACCGACGAGGGACAATTCGGGAGTAAGGACGAGCTGCGCGCCAGCGTCGAGGCACTCACGGTAAGCCGCGAGAATGCGTTTGACGTTGCCGGGGAAGTCCCCGACGACCGGATTGATTTGGGCGATACCGATATTCATGGCCGCAGCGAGACAACACCGGCAGGGGCGGCACACGAAAGGAAAAAACCAAACTTTGACGAATGGGCGGGGTCGGGCGCATAGTCGCGCGAGATACCTCCATGAGCGATGAACCACCCCGTCCGCCGCGACGCAAACGATACAGCGGCAAGAACCCACGTCATTTCCAAGACAAATACAAGGAACACGACCCCGCCCGTTATGCCGAAACCGTGGCCAAGGTCATCGCATCGGGCAAAACCCCAGCCGGATCTCACGTCCCCATCCTCGTCGATCCATGCCTCGACGCACTCCGCTTGCTGCCTGGCAACATCGGCGTGGACGCCACGCTCGGATACGGCGGTCACGCCGAACGTATCCTAGAAAAAATCTCCCCCGGCGGAAAATTGTTGGGTTTGGACCAAGACCCCATCGAACTGCCGAAAACCGCCCATCGCCTGTATCAAGCAGGATTTGGCCCCGCGAGTTTTGAGGCTGTGCGGTCGAACTATGCCGGTCTTGGTAAGGTGCTCGTCGAGCGCGGGTGGCTAGGCGTGGATTTTGTGTTCGCCGACCTTGGGTGCTCGTCGATGCAGTTTGACGACCCCGAGCGTGGTTTCAGTTTCAAATCTGCGGGGCCGCTCGATATGCGCATGAACCCGACTCGCGGACTCACTGCCGCGGAGTGGCTTGAGCGCATCACCCCAGAAAAGTTTGCCGTGGCCCTCCACCATCACGCGGATGAACCACGTGCCGACTCGATCGCCGCAGCCTTGGCCGGGCGCACCTATCACCACACGCTTGAGTTCGCCCATGCTATCCGCCAAGCCGTTAGGGCAGAGGGTGAAGATCTCGAACTAACGGTGCGCCGGGTCTTCCAAACCGTTAGGATTGCGGTCAACGACGAACTTGTCGCCCTAGATGCGTTTCTCAGGGTGCTGCCCAATTGCCTCAATCCCGGCGGCCGAGTGGCTATTCTGAGTTTCCACTCAGGCGAGGACCGCCGGGTGAAAAAATCGCTGCAAGCGGGTCTGCAGGCAGGGGTTTTTTCAGCCATGAGCGAGGGGGTCATCACCGCTGGCCCCGATGAGCGCCGCCTCAATCCTCGCAGCGCCGCGGCTAAACTCCGCTGGGCCGTGCGCACTTGACCCACCGCTACCTCGACATGGTCGTTTGTGCATGCCGCATCACAATGCGTGCAACTCGCCCGCTTGTCCGGAGTTTTACCTCATGTCGCGGGTGGCCACCTGCCCCCACGCCCAAACACACCTAGCAAACTACCACCATGAAAAACTGCCTTTGCACGCTCAGTGCCCTAGCCATCGCCACGACGCTCAGTTTCGGTCAAGAAGCGCCAAAACCCCCTGGAGGAGGTGGAAAGCACAAGCGTCCGAATCCTGAAGAAATGTTCAAGAAGCTCGACACCAATCAAGACAGCGGAGTGAGCATCGAGGAATACAAGGCCAGCCCACGCGGACAAAAAAATCCCGCCAAGGCCGAGGAAATCTTCAAAAAAATCGATACCAATGCCGACGAGAAAATCACCCTTGAAGAATTCAAGGCCCATCGCCCGCCACCTCGTCCGCGTCCCCCAGGTGGTAACCCACCCCCGCCCGCAACCCCGCCTGCAGCCGTCACCCCGCCTGCAGCCGTCACCCCACCAGCGGCCGTCACCCCACCGGCGGAATAAACAGGTGATCTGACGACTCCATCGTCACTCGCCAAAGCTCCGTCGCCGATGTCATCGGCTACGGAGCTTTTTGGGTTCGAGAGCTGATGGCTCAGGCGACAGATCCCGACGGCAAGCGGATTTTGAGCAGTAACGTTCCCGCCCGCGTTTGCGGGGAGCGCCGCCATCCTGGCGGCTGTCTCCGGCATCCTGCCGGAGATTCTTCGGGAGCATGGCTAGCTCTGTGAAATCGGCGTCTCCCCCCGAAGAGGATTCGGCAGGATGCCGGCGCTCCCCGAAGAAAATCCCGCCCTCTTCGCCCCGGAAGAAGACGCCGAAGGACGCCGAGGTTGGCTTACGATAGCAGACCTATTATCACGCGCCGCGCAGATTTTGGGCGAGGGTGATGGCGGTTGGGCGACGACCGTCGCGCGGTGGCTCCCACGCCGCTATCGGCGCGGCAGCGTCATGGACTGCGGCGGTCCTCCGCCGCTTTCATCGGTTGATAAAGGGATCTCGCCTTCCAAAAGCTCGCGTTTTCCGACGGTTTGCGGTAAATCCCACGCATGCCGGAAACACCATGGACTCACGCTCCCACTCATCGGTTGGCGGAGAGCGGCACGTATATCGTCACCGGCAGCACTTACCAGAAAGTGCATCACTTCCGCGGCAGCGAGCGGCTCGCCGTGCTTCATCGCGGATTGCTTGCCGTGGCTCGTGATTTCTGATGGAATCTCGAAGCATGGGCTGTTTTCTCGAACCATTACCACTTCATCGGTCACTCTCCCTCCGAGGCGACGAGCCTCTCCGGCATGCTCAGTATGCTGCACGCGAAAACCGCTGGATG
>JBDLWH010000248.1:0-6826 GCA_039804325.1 Verrucomicrobiota bacterium | reverse complement strand
GTGGTTGGGCCGGTGCGGTCGCCGGTGAATAAGCGCAGGAATGATAGGGAAGCGCTGAGGGACCGGCGAAGTCGTTGGGTGACGTGGATGCCTTCGGATTCAAACACTTCGGCTACGCCCGTCAGGTGGTTGGGCAAACGGGTGATGAATTGCTCGCGGATCGCCTCGATTTCGGCTTCGAGTGTTTCGAGGAATCGTCCGTGGGCCTGAATGCTTCGGGATTGTTCTTCAATACGGTCTTCCACGGTGCGCAGGGCTGCGGCAGCCTGGTTGCGACAAGATTCGAGAAACGCGCGGTGTTTCGGCGAGTGATCGATGGTCCGGGCGATGAAGGCATGAAGTGCGGGGAAGCCACTGGCCTGCCAGAGGTTCCTGGCGGTGGGCGTCACGCGCATGGCGTCACACGCGAGTTTCCCGGAAACCGCGAAAAGTGGTGGCGTGTGGCCCAAGCGCTTCATCGCGAGATCGGCCATGTGGCCGAGAATCACTTCGATATCGACGGCTTCTCGTTGGTCGCTTTGCTGGATGACTAGGACCAATCGGTTGAGGGCGGTGGCCGGCAGTTGGGCGATGGCATCCCAGGTGGCGGCCCCCCACGGGTTGGAAATAGGGAACACAAACAGCAGTAGATCCGCGGCGGCGAGAAAACTCGCGCTCATTTGCTGATGTCCTAGAACGGTGGAGTTCGTGCCGGGTGTGTCAACCAGGTTGAAATCCCGCAACCATTCGAGCGGCTGGTAGTGGGTTTCAAACAGCGGGTTGATTTCTTCATGGCGCGCCGGGTTGCCATAGCCATACCAGTGGATGCGACGGGTTTCGGGCAGGACGTTCACCGGGCACAGGTCGTGCCCAAACAGACCGTTGAGCAACGTGGATTTCCCAGCGTTGACTTCTCCACAAACGACAAAAAGAAACGGGCTGTCCAAGGATCTGGGCATATCGGACGGCGTCCAATACTCGCCCAGATCCGTGCCGGTGGTGGCCGCGAACTCGGCAATGCCACGCATCACGTTAGAAAGTCGTTCACGCGTCGCGAAATAGCGTTCGCCGAACATACAGGCACTCACAGGTTCAGGGGGGTGTCAGGAGTTTTCGCGAGTCGCGGCCGCTTGGGCCGATGCCGTGCTGGATTTCATGGCCAGCAGTTGGGAGACGGTCACGAATTGAAACCCGCGGCGCAATAGGCTGTCAAGAGTGGCGGGCATGGCGTCCACCGTCGATGCGTGAAGGTCGTGGGCAAGAATGATGGCTCCCGGCGTGGTGCCGTGCAAAATCCTTGAGGTCACCACGCTCGGTCCCGGGCGCTTCCAATCGAGCGGGTCCACCGACCAAAGGATCGTGGGGTAACCAAACTCGCGGTGGATGTTTTCGCGTTGGCGCTGGAGCAACCCGCCGTAGGGCGGGCGCATCACCTGCGGGGCCACGCCAACGGCTCGAACCACCGCATCGCGACAGCGCGATAATTCCATGCTGGTTTCGGAATCGCTC
Source organism: Verrucomicrobiota bacterium (assembly GCA_039804325.1). GTDB lineage: Bacteria > Verrucomicrobiota > Verrucomicrobiia > Verrucomicrobiales > Akkermansiaceae > Luteolibacter. The sequence continues at coordinate 5,338 of JBDLWH010000248.1, read as the reverse complement.
AATTTGCTCAACAACCGGTGAGAGTAGGTATGATTGCCGATTTCATGACCATCGGCGACGGTGCGCCGTACGACTTGGGGGTAGAGATCCACGCAATTGCCGATGACGAAAAAGGTGGCTTTGATATTGCGGGCACGGAGGATGTTGAGTAGGCGCGGGGTATTTTGCGGGTGCGGGCCGTCATCAAAGGTCATGGCGATCATGTTGCCCGCCACCAAAACGCGCGAATAGCTCACGCCAGGGGTATTGGAAAAATCGCTGCTCAACGCCATGTCTGGATTGCGCGGCACGGGACCCAACAACGAGGGCGTCCGGTAATGCGTATTGCGAGTGGTTTTGCCGGGGTCCACTCCCGGCGCTGGGCCTGCCGCCGAACAACTGCTCAGCGTGGCGGCCATGAGCAGGAAACCACGACGTGAGAGGGTCGCGGGGTGATTTTGCTCCGAGTGCTCGCTTGCAAGCGAGGTCTTGAGCATCCGGTAGCCGAGGGTGTGAAGGGGATGGGCCATGGAGTGCGCGTCAAAAAATCTTGAAGAAAGCCTACCGATATCAATCACCCTGTCACGTATCGTTTTTTTCAAAGTGCGTCCCCTGATTCAGAGCGTGGAGCGTGCCGCGGCTGGGAGCCACGAAGGAGTACGACTGACGCAGCGTTTGGCCGAGGTAATCCTTTGCCATCGCGACGGCCGCCGCAAGATCCGTCCCTAGTGCCAACGCCGCCGTGATCGCCGCAGATAACGTGCAGCCCGTCCCGTGCGACCCCGCAACCGCCAAGCGTTGCGCAGAAAACCGCCATACTTCCCCGTGGTCCACCAGCAAATCCAGACAGTCCGGCCCCGGCAGGTGGCCGCCTTTGAGCAGCACGGCTGTGCCGAATTGCCGCGCAAGCCGCCGAGCCGCCGATTCCAGCCCCGCCTCACCCGTGATGCTCTCACCCAGCAACGCCTCGGCCTCAGGCAAATTCGGCGTGATCACCCGCGCCAGCGGAAACAATACCGCCACATAAGCCGCTATGGCATCAGGTTCTAACAACGATGCGCCGCTCGACGCGATCATCACCGGATCCACGACGAGTTGCAAATCGCGCCGCGCGCTCAGGGCCTCAGCCACCGCCGTCACATGCGCCCCGGAAAATAGCATGCCGGTTTTCACCGCAGTGACGGGGAATGATTCTAGCAATAGTGAGATTTGATCGCTCACGATGGCCACGGGCACCGGATGCACGGCGCGCACAATGGCGGCGGTTTCGGAGACGACGCACGTCACGGCGGTGAGTCCGTGGACGTGAAAATGCTGAAATGTCTTGAGATCGGCCTGGATGCCGGCACCCGCCGAGCAGTCGGAGCCGGCGATGGTCATGGCCAAGGGAACTGGGTGGGTCATGTCTCTTGATAGCGTCGTCGGGCCAACCCGCAACCCAAGAGGTGTCTGCTACCCCGTAACGGTGCGAGCCCATTGAGGGTGGCGGTCGTGGCCCTAAGCAGAGTGTCTCAGCGGTGGGTCGTGGGTGGCGGGAGTTTGGCGGCGCTCGTCCAAGGAATGAATTCCGGCGGCACCGGTGCCTCGAAGTGGTGGCTCTGGCCGGTAAGGGGGTGGTGGAACGAGAGTCGCCACGCGTGGAGCATCAGTCGGCCGGTGAGGGTGGTGGTTTTGCAGGGTTTGCCGTAGATCGGGTCGCCGAGGAGCGGGGTGCCCTTGTGATGGAGGTGGACGCGAATCTGATGGGTGCGCCCGGTGTGCAAATGGCACAATATCAGCGCGGTAAGGGTGGCGGCGTCTGCTGTCAGAATCTCGTAGTCAGTGATCGCCGCCTTGCCGCCAGGCGGATTGACCACCGCCATTTTTTGGCGGTTGACCGGGTGCCGTCCAATGTGGGTGAAAATCGTGTCCTGGGCGGGCTTGGGGACACCCTGGGTCACGGCCAGATAGAGTTTTTCCATGGTGGTGCGTTCGGCGAACTGGTTGGCGAGTGACTGGTGAGCGGCGTCGGATTTGGCGATGACGAGGCAGCCGGACGTGTCTTTGTCGAGGCGGTGGACGATGCCCGGGCGTTCGACGCCGCCAATGCCCGAGAGTTGGCCCCGGCAATGGTGGAGTAAGGCGTTGACCAGCGTGCCATCGGGGTTGCCAGGGGCGGGGTGTACGACCATGCCGGGCGCTTTGTTGAGGACAAGCAGGTCATGGTCCTCGAAGAGGATCTCGAGGGGAATGTCTTGGGGTTCGTTATTCAGGGGCACGGCCTCGGGCACGGCGATGCCAATGCGGTCGCCGGATTTCACGGCGTCGCGCGGTTTGGCGGGTTGGCCGTTGACGACGATGAATTGCTCGCGGATGAGCGCTTGGATGCGAGAGCGTGAGAGATCGGGCAAACGCGCCGCGAGGAATGAATCGAGCCGCTCGCCGGCGGTCTGCACGCAAATTTCCATGCGCGCAGTGTGGGCGGCGTGAGCATGGCCGCAAGTTTCAAGTTGGCAGTGTGGGCTGTGGCCATCATAGAGTGCGCCCATGACTGATTGTGAGGAATCCATCGCCACCTGCCATTTCTGTGGGGTTTCGATGGATGTTTCAGCATTGGCCCCTTTTTCCAGGGCGCAATGTCCCGATTGTGGCGCGCAAACGCGGGTCAAGCTGGCATTCGGCCCCTACACGCTGGTGCGCCGTCACGCGGTGGGTGGCATGAGCATGGTCTTTGCCGCCCAAGATCCCACGCTCAAGCGCGAAGTGGCCGTAAAAATTCTCAGTGAGGATTTTTCCGCCAACGAACGCCGGATCGCGGCGTTCGAGGAGGAGGCGCGCATCACGGCATCCTTCAGCCACCCAAATGTGGTGCGCGTCTTGAGGACTGGCCGCGCGTTCGGGCGCTTTTATATCGCAATGGAATTCGTGCCTGGCGGGCATTTTGAGCACCACATCCGCGAGCGAGGCAAAATCCCGGAAGCGGAAATGCTGCCACTGGCGATTGAGGTCGCCCAAGGGCTTAAAGCCGCGCATGCCGCCGGATTGATTCATCGCGATGTGAAGCCCGGCAACATTTTGCTCAATGCCGAAGGCCATGCGAAATTGGTGGATTTTGGATTAGCGCTCGTCACGCATGGAGGCAAGGCCCAGGCCACCGAGATGTGGGCCACGCCGTATTATGTTCCCCCGGAGACGGTGGATGGAAGCCCAGAGGATTTTCGCTCGGATGTTTACGCGTTTGGAGCGACGCTTTACCATGCGTTGGCTGGCCAGCCGTCGTGCGGTGAGCAATCGATGGCGACGGACGTCTTGCGGGAGGCTAAAAAACGGGTGGTGCCCTTGAGCGCTAGGGACTCATCGATCTCACCGGAAATTTGCTGCATCGTCGAGCGGGCAATGGCCTACCGCCCAAAGGATAGGTTTAGTTCTTATGATGAACTCATTGCCAGTCTCGAAGGCGCCTTGAGTCGTTTGAAATACGGGCGCGCGCAGCCCGGCGAGACCACCGCAACGCGCCGCGCGGGCACTCAAAAGCATGTAAAAATCGCGGTGGTGGTCGGTGGCTTAGCGTTCATTGCCATGGGAGTGATGATTGTCGGTCGGGTGTGGCACCCGAAACCCCAACCCGTCGGCGAAACTCCGCCACCTGTCGTCGTGCCCATCGCCCCGCCCGTGGTCGTCGTCGATACGTCGGTGGAAATCGCCGCGAGCTACCGTGACGCTCGGGCTGCGGTGGAGGCGAAAAATTACGCGAGAGCGGCGGAGGGGTTTGTGATGCTTCACCACAACCCGGCGGTGCAGGAACCGACCCGGACATGGGCTGGCGTGGAAGCCGTGTTGACGACCTTCCTTGATGGCCGTGCGCCCGATGTGCCGCCCCTGGCGCGCGAAACCCTGGAGCATGCGCGAAGTTTGCCGCCAGCCGCCACACCCCTCAGCGCGGAGCTTATGGCCACGCTCGAACAATTGGACCGCCATCCACCGCTGATGCCCCCGAGTGCCACGGGCGCTGGCGCATCCCCGGTGATTGCCGCTATGCTCGCCGGCCTCAAAAATTGGGAACAGGGAATGCCCGAACGCGCCGCACCATGTTTCTCCTCCGCCCTGGCCATCGCTCTGCCCAAGGATGACGCTTGGGTTGCCATCTATCAGGAGTTGGCTCGCGACTATCTGGCCGACTTCCAGATCCTCTCTGGCCCACTTTTCAACACCCAACCGACCGATAAACCCGCTTGTGATGCCTTGATCCGCGAACTCGACGCACTCGTGCCCCGCCTCAAAACCCGCGGTCGCATGCGCTTCGATGTGCGCGCCTGGCAATTGGATCTCACTCGCCACGGAAAGTTGGCTGCTCCTGCCGCCTCGCCTGCGCCTGCGCCTGGAAATTGATGCGCCCACTTATTCGCCGATGTGGACTTCCACTCCATGGTCCTTGAGTTTTTCCACGAATTCTGGGTCGGCCGCTTTGTCGGTGAGCAGGCAACTCAAATCCGCCACGCCCGCGAAGAAAAATGACGCCTTTTGCCCGAGTTTCGAATGGTCGGCGAGAAACACGACGTCCTCGGCGCTGGCGATGACGCGTTCCTTGAAGGACGCCTGGCGCGCATTGCTCTCGCTCACGCCGCGGTCGAGATGCAGGCCGCTCCCTGAGAGAAACATGCGGTGAATATTATACCGCTGCAGCGATTTTTCCGCAGCCGGGCCGATGAATGAGCGCGATTTGGCATCAAAGATGCCGCCCGTGCAGATCAAATCGAGATGGGGCCGGTCCAATAATGCGTTGAGCACGTTGAGCGCGTTGGTCAGAATCGTCAGGGGCAGCTCCGGCAAAAATTCCGTCAGCGTGAGCACCGTCGAACTCGCATCCAGAAAAATCGTCTCGTTCGCCTGAATCCGCATCGCCGCCAACCGCGCAATGGCCAGTTTTTCCTCGCGCCGCACGGCTTGGCGCTGGGAAAACGTGAGATCCTCGCGGAGTTTTACCGGCCGACTCGCCCCGCCATGGATGCGGATCAACTCCCCGCGCTTCTCAAGCACCTCAAAATCTTTGCGCACGGTCTCATCCGTCACTCCTAGCACCGATGCTGTGTCCGTCGTGCGCAGCGAACCTGCCCCGTTGAGTAAATCCAAAATGCGGCGTTGGCGGTCGATGGCGAGCATGATTCGTGGTTTTTCTGTGAATTCTTGGGAAGAATTGGGATTTTTCTTGACGGGTCAAGGAAAACCCACGAAAAGCCGAGCACTGATGGCTGCGCCGACTTCCACATCCCCATCCCGAGCTGTGATTGAACAGCTGGTTCGTGAGCAAGTTTATGCTCGGTTAGGTCTTTCACAACGCGTATCGACCAAGGCACCTAACGCGTTGTTGGTCAATATTTCC
>JBDLWH010000247.1:0-2710 GCA_039804325.1 Verrucomicrobiota bacterium | reverse complement strand
AAAATTGGGTGCCTAACGAAATCATCGGCACCACCCCGGATTTCCTTAACGTCCGCGAGTGGCCGATTACCGAAGGAGCGGCGTTTGAGGACCGTGATGTCCGCAACGCCTCGCGCGTCTGCCTCATTGGCCAGTCGCTCGCACGCGAGTTGTTCTCTGGCCAATCGCCGGTGGGCCAGGAGGTGCGCCTCCAAAATGTCGCCCTGCGCATCGTCGGCGTGCTGAAAAAAAAGGGTGCCAGCATGATGGGCCAAGACCAAGACGACATCCTCGTGGCTCCATGGACGACGATCAAATTTCGCATCTCGGGCGGCACCACGGCCAACGTTTCCGCCGTAGCCACCGCAGCGGGCACCAGTACCGTCACGACGCGCGGACAACTTTATCCGGGCTCGGCACAAGGGATTTATCCAGCCCGATCGGCCATTCAAACCAAAAACAGCCCCATGCCGGTGCGCATGATCACCGTGGATCAAATCAGGGTGTCGGCTACCAGCGCCGCAGAAACCCAAAATGCCATCACCGAAATCACCACCCTGCTCCATGAACGTCACCACCTTGCCGAGGGAGAAGATGACGATTTCAGTATCCGCGACCTCGCCGAAATCGCTAAAGCCCTGTCCTCCACGACCGTCATGATGACCAATCTGCTGTTAGTCGTCGCCATGATCTCGCTCATCGTCGGGGGCGTCGGCATTATGAATATCATGCTCGTCTCGGTGACGGAGCGCACGAGGGAAATCGGGCTGCGCATGGCGGTGGGCGCGCGCGGCTCGGACATCCTGCTCCAATTCCTCACCGAATCAGTCATGTTATGTCTGGCCGGCGGGGCTATGGGCATCCTTCTTGGCCGCGGCACGTCGTTTCTCGTTTCCAAAATCCTCCATTGGCCGACACTTCCGTCCCTAGGCGCCATCATCGCCTCGGTCGTGGTTTCGGCATCCGTGGGCATCATTTTCGGGTACTACCCCGCTTGGAAAGCATCGCGGCTCGACCCCATCGAAGCGCTTCGCTATGAATAAACCCCGGTTGCCTTTTCTCATTCATTGATTTTTCCCCTGTCATGAGCCATTCCAAATTCCTTGTCGCATCGCTCGGCCTGTGTGCGGCCGCTTGCTCGGTGGGCCCCGATTTTCAGCGCCCCCACAGCGAGTTGCCCGCCCGTTGGAGTTTTAGCAAATCCCCCGCGTCACGCCCCGCTAACCCGACGGATTTGGCGCGTTGGTGGCGCCGATTCCACGATGACAAGCTCAACGCTCTCGTTGAAGAAGCGGTTAGCTCCAACCTTGAGGTGCTGCAAGCCACCGCGCGCCTCACCCAGGCACGCGCTCAATGCCAGAGCACCGCCTCGTCGTTTTGGCCATGGCTCGATGCCTCGGCAAACGAAACGGAATCCCACACCGGGGGATCCAAACCATCCAGCGGCCATCTGAGAAGCTATCACGGCGGAATCAACACCGCCTGGGAACTCGATGTCTTCGGCGGCAACCGCCGTAACTTCGAATCCGCCGCCGCTCGCGCCGCCGCGGCTTCGGCTGACGTCGACGCCACGCGCTTGAGCATGGCCGCCGAGGTCGCCCAGACGTATTGCCAACTGCGCTCGACTCAAGACCAACTCTCGGTCGCTCGCCGCAACCTCGCCACCCAACAAAAAAGCGCTCAAATCACCCAAGAACGCCGCGGCGCCGGATTCGCCAGCAATCTCGATATGGCCAGCGCTGACGCCCTCGTCGCCAATACCAAGGCCGCCATCCCGCGCTTGGAAACTGCCGCCAGACAATACTCCCATGCACTCGCGGTTTTGTTAGGCCGCCCTCCAGGCGATTTGTTGGGCATGTTGGACTCCGTCCGCCCGGTTCCCACCGCTTCATCCGCCGTGCCGACCGGTTTGCCATCCGACTTGTTACGCCGTCGCCCAGACATTCGACGCGCCGAGGCCACCGCCCATGCGGCGACCGCTAAAATCGGCGTGGCCGTCGCGGATCTCTTCCCGAAATTCGCCCTCAATGGCTCGATCAACCAGCAAAGCGCCAAACTCTCCGACTGGCTCTCTCCCGCTGCCCGCGTGTCCTCGTTCGGCCCATCGTTTAACTGGGCCTTGTTCCAAGGCGGTAATATCCAGGCTAACATCCGTATGCAAAAATCTCTGCGCGATGAATCTATCCTAGCGTATCGCAAAACGGTGCTGGTTGCCTTGCAGGAAGTCGAAGACTCGATGGTCGCATGTTCTAATGATCGCACCCGCCACGCTGCCCTCGCCGAGGCTGTGCGGGCCAACCAACGCGCCGTTGAACTCTCCCTCGAACTCTACACCGCTGGCCAAATCGATTTCCTCAACGTGCTCAACGCCCAACGCTCGCTCTTGGTGTCGGAAAGCGAATTCTCACAGAGCAACCTCGCCATGGCCACCGATCTGATCTCGCTCTACAAGGCGCTGGGCGGCGGCTGGTAATCCTTCCGCGCAACCTCGTCTCATGAAACAACTACTAATGACATAGTAGTTGCCTCCTGGAACCCTGTTTAACCCCACCTCAAAAAAAAAATCAAAAATAATGCAAAATGATGTTGACGGGGGTGGGGGGGAGCCACTAGCTTTGCGGGCCGCCACGAAAGAGGGTGGCCGAGAGACAGAACGTCGATCGCGGTGAACGCCACCCGATCGGCTTTTTAGTCCACTCGCAACAAGTTCTTTGACAGTGTGGCCCAGCAA
>JBDLWH010000246.1:0-4036 GCA_039804325.1 Verrucomicrobiota bacterium | reverse complement strand
GCGCCGTGTCGCTGCTAGAGTCGCTGTCAGATGCTCATGATCCGTCACTGCCGATTCACGGCCATTGATTTTGAATCCGCAGGAGCGGCGCGTGGCATGACGGACAGTCCGGTCCAAGTCGGGCTTTCCACGTGGTCGGCAGAAGCAGGGCATGGCGATCTGTTTGGTTCCTATCTATTTACTGACCAACCGGTGCAATGGTCGGCACAAAAAATCCATGGCATCGGCCCGGCACAATTGGCCGATGCGCCCACGCTGCTCACACTTTGGCCCGACCTGCAACGGCGCCTCGCGGGTGCCGTGGTGGTCGCCCATGGCAAAGGCACCGAAAAGCGGTTTTTGCGGGCGTTCCCCGGCCATGGCTTTGGTCCGTGGGTTGATACGTTGCTCTTGGCTCGGGCGGCTTGGCCTGGGCTTTCCGGACACTCACTCGGAGCGCTGTGTGACATTCACAACTTAACTGGTAAAATCACAGATCTGGTTCCCGGCAAGTCGTGGCACGACGCGTTGTATGACGCGGTGGCCTCGCTGGTGCTGTTAGAACATTTGATTGAGGTGTTGGTGCTTGCGGACCATCCGGTTGAGTGTTTTTTTCAACCGGACACCTCGGCCTGGCACAAACTCAAACGCAGCCAAAATCATTTTTGATGATTTCAGGCAGATTGAAGTAACCAAAATCACCTCACGCATGAAAATTCACACCTACACGACGAGACTCGCATGTGCCGTAGCGGCCTCATGGTTGGCAGCGCTCGGCCTAACGGCGGCGGCTAACGAAACTTACCTTGTCGCCCGACCACCTGCGCAATACGTCATTATCATCAGTGTGGATGGCATGGGCTCGGCCTACATCAAGCCGCTGCTAGCGAGCGGGATACCTAACGAATTAAGTGCGTTCAAGCGGCTTCAGGCAGAGGGTGTTGGCACGCTTAACGCGCGAGACGATGCGAATTTTGCGATTACCCTGCCTAACCACATCACCATGATAACGAGCCGCGGTGTCAAGGGCGAGGCAGGTCACGGCTGGTGGCGTAACAGAGATTCGACACAAACGCTCGCCTCTCACAAGGGCTCCTACGTCACCAGCGGCTTCGATGTCGCCCATGACCATGGCCTGCGCACCGGGATTTGGTCGGGCAAATCAAAGTTCCGCCTTTTCCAACAATCATATAGTGAGGCCACTGGAGCCCCGGACATCATTGGTGCCGACCACGGCCGCGATAAAATTGACTGTAATCAGATTTTGCCCCGCATCACGGCAGAGGATCTCACGGCCGACTTCACTCAGCAGATGGTGGCCAAACCCATTCACTTTGTGTTTTTGCACTATCAGGATCCGGATGTGACTGGCCATCACCTCGGTTGGTCAGCGAACCCTGCCAGTGCCTTTGCCACGACTCTCAAGGCTGTGGACTCCCAAATTGGCACTCTCCTCGAGATGGTGCAGCACAACCCATTGCTTAAGGACAAGACCGCGATTATCCTAACAGCCGACCACGGCGGCCACAACAAGGGCCACGGCGACGTCAAAAACCCGTTGGATTTCACGATTCCCTTCTACGTCTGGGGGCCGGGTGTGCCAGCCGGGCGCGACCTCTATGCCATGAATCTAACAAGCCGCGTGGCCCCGGGCTCCCATGACAACCCACCCTACACGGGCCGCCAGCCGATCCGCAATGGCGAGGCCGCCAACCTGGCGCTTAGCATGTTAGGCTTGGGGCCAGTGCCAGGCTCCACTATCAACCGCAATCAAGACCTCACGGTCACGGAGGAGTATCTCACACCTTCTCACTAATTCTGTTTTTTCAGGGCAGGCGTGAGTCACCCATGAGGAAGCGGTCGCATTCGCGCGCGGCGCTGCGGCCTTCGTGGATGGCCCAGACGACGAGCGATTGGCCGCGGCGCATGTCGCCCGCGGCGAAGACGCCGGGGATATTGGTGGCGAATTTTTTGGCATCGGCCATGACGTTGGTGCGGGCATCGGTTGCTAAGGCGAACTGATGGATGATTTCCTGTTCGGGTCCAACAAATCCCATGGCTAGCAGCGCAAGTTGCGCGGGGATCACCCGGGCAGTGCCGGGTTTTTCCACGGGCGCGAAACGCCCCTGATTGTCTTGGGTCCATTCGATATCACAGATTTCAATACCAGATAGATTGCCGGCGGCATCTTGAATAAAACGCTTCGTTTGCACGAGATAGTGACGAGGATCGTTGCCCTGCACCGCAGCGGCTTCTTCCTGGCCATAGTCCATTTTATACACTTTTGGCCACTCGGGCCACGGGTTGTTCACAGCGCGTTCTAGCGGTGGGCGTGGCAGGATTTCCAATTGGGTGACACTCTTGGCACCGTGGCGCAAGCTCGTGGCCACGCAGTCGGTGCCGGTGTCGCCGCCGCCGATGACCACGACGTCCTTGCCCGTGGCGTTGAGTGCGGGGTGGGAGCCGTCGAAGCCGTGGTCTAACTGCCAGCGGGTATTCTCGGTGAGAAACTCCATGGCCAAAAACACGCCGCGCGCGTCACGGCCCTCGACGGGCAAATCGCGACCGAGAGTAGCCCCGCAGCAGAGGACCACGGCATCGAACTCGCCGCGCAGGCGTGCGGGGGTCCATTGCGGGTCGCTTCCGATAGAAACGCCAGTTAGAAACGTGATTCCTTCTTCGCGAAGCAGCTCGACGCGGCGGGTAAGCACCTCGTTTTTGTCGAGTTTCATGTTAGGAATGCCATACATGAGCAGTCCTCCGATGCGGTCCTCCCGCTCAAACACCGTGACGCTGTGACCGGCCTGGTTCAGTTGGTCAGCGCAGGCGAGTCCGGCGGGACCGGAACCGATCACGGCGACTAATTTTTGGGTGCGTTTGGCAGGGATTTTCGGGGTGATCCAGCCTTCTTGCCAGCCGCGGTCGATGATGGCGCACTCGTTTTGCTTGATGGTTACGGGCGGTTGAATCACCCCTAACACGCAGGCTCCCTCACACGGGGCAGGGCAAACGCGCCCGGTGAACTCCGGGAAGTTATTGGTTTTGTGGAGGCGTTCGAGCGCTTCTCGCCAGCGGCCACGGAAGACCAAGTCGTTCCATTCTGGGATGAGGTTATGGATAGGGCAGCCGCTGGTCATGCCCGAAACGATGTGGCCCGTGTGGCAAAACGGTGTGCCACAATCCATACAGCGCGCGCCTTGAGCGCGGTTTTGTGCTTCATCGCCGTGGTGCTTGAACTCACGCCAGTGCTTGAGGCGTTCGAGTGGCGCGATTTCGGAATCGGTCAAGCGCGCGATTTCCATGAATCCTGTTGGTTTGCCCATGATCGGAAAAAATGTGTTTTTGTTAGAAAGTCCTATGTGATGAGTTTAATTGCCGCCGACGCGTGAGAGGTCCTTGAGGTTTTCCTCGAAGGCAGCCATGGCCGCCGCGTCACCGGAAAGCCCTTGTGCCTCGACTTTACGGAAGCACTCGAGCATGCGCTCGTAGTCGCGTGGAAATACCTTGTGAAACTTCGCGAGTTCGGTTTCCCAGTTGTCTAGCAGCCATTGGCCGCGCGCAGATCCCGTTAGAGCGACATGTTGGGCGATTTCGCCCTTGACCAGAGCGATGTCTGCATCGGAGCAGCCGTTAAGTGGATAGAGACGGACCATATCCTGGTTGAGGCGTTGATCAAACTCGCCGTCGATGTCATAGACATAGGCGATCCCTCCGGACATGCCGGCAGCGAAGTTACGGCCGGTTTCTCCTAACACGATCACGCAGCCTCCCGTCATGTATTCGCAAGCGTGGTCACCGACGCCTTCGACCACGGTGTTGACGCCAGAGTTGCGCACGCAAAAGCGTTCGCCAGCGATGCCGTTGATGTACGCTTGGCCGGAGGTGGCGCCGTAGAATGCGACGTTGCCGATGAGGATGTTATCCTCGGCCTTGAAGGACGAGCCCTTGGGAGGATAGACGATAACCTTGGCTCCTGATAGACCCTTGCCGACGTAGTCATTGGCATCGCCTTCAAGGACGAAGGTCATGCCGGTCGGGGTAAACGCGGCGAACGACT
>JBDLWH010000245.1:0-11710 GCA_039804325.1 Verrucomicrobiota bacterium | reverse complement strand
TTCTTATGTGACCGCAAAGTTTGCCGCCCTTGGACTGGTGGCCGCCATCCAGTGTTTCACCTATCTGATTGTTGGAAACCACTTTCTGGAAATCGAAGGCATGCTCTTCTATCACTGGCTGTGGATGACCCTCACCGCCTGGACGGGCACCGCCATGGCCTTGGTCGTCTCGTCACTCGTCAAAACCGAACGCGCCGCACTGACCTCCGTGCCCCTCCTGCTCGTCCCCCAAATGCTCTTGGCCGGTGCCTTGGTCCCCTACCGCGAAATGAACCGCGGCCTCTTCCAAAACGCCAAGGACATCCGGGAACGCGGCGGCGTCCCCGTTCCCGCTTCCATCATGCCTCTGCGCTTCGCCTACGAGGCGATGGTCGTCACCCAGGCCCTCAACAATCCCTTCGAAATCGAACGCCTCCGCCTCCAACACCGCATCGACCGCGTGCGCAACCTCCAATCCCCCATGACCGAACGCGCAGAAGACCGCTTCGACCTCGTCAAAGAAGGCCTGCGCCGCTTACTCGCCTCTGGCGCATCCTCCAAGGAGGAGGCCGCCGCCTTGGTCTCTCGCATCCGCCGAATCTCGAGCTCCGGAACACGCATCGAGGTGGAAACCATGAAGGTCTGGCCCGAAAATGACCCTAAAGCCCGCCCCGCTTCCGAATTCTTCGTCAACGAACGTATCGACCTGTTAGTCCGCGAGGCCGAAACCTTTCGCAATGACTACCGCAACAAGGAACGCCGAATGGTCTTCCATGCCCTAACCCAACCGCTGCCCTGGGCCTCGGCAACCCTTTCTCCCACAGCTACCTTTGTCGAACCCTCCGACGAAATCGCCACACAACAATACTGCGCTATCACCTTGTTAGGTATTGTCTTCCTCTGCGGAATCTCCTCCACAATCATCCTTTCTCACCAAAATCGCATGACCCGTTAGCCCCACACCTCACAACGTTCCCACCCACCCACCGTGCCGTGCCGTCAATCATGACGATAGCCCAGCCCACAACTCCTCTATCCGTTTCTCCGAAACCTTGCCCGCACACGGCACGTCGGGCGCAAATAGCGAGATGCGCAATTCTTCAAGCGCCCAACCGTGCGCCCATAGCGCGGGATCATCCGGGGTGGCCGTCCAACGTTGAAACCACGGCAACCACAACCGCCGCAGCCGCACCATTTTTTCCAAATCCTTGAGTATCGGAAACGACCCTAACCGACTAAGCCGCGAGCGAATCGCCCGTAGCCGCCGCGGATAATCACACCACCCGCCATAGCCAGCGCGCCAAACAAACCGGGCGCGCAACAACCAGCTCAGTTGCTCCTCGAGGTCTTCGGCTATCTCACCGCGGTTGCGATCATGACGGTTGGCCGCAATCCACTCCCGTATCTCCGGCAATACCTCCATCACCTCATCAAGACTCCTGCCTATCATCCCCGCCGAGTCATACCAACGCCCACGCGCCCGCTCACCTACTCTCCGAAAATCCTCCGGCGATAACGGAAAATCCCCTCCCGCAGCTCCTTCAGCGGCTAACAAAATAAGGTCGTCTAACGATGTGCCCCCAACCCCTAACCGCCCTAACTCGATTTTAGCCATCATCCCTATCGGATACTTTTTCCGCAAGTGACTCACTTGGGCGCTATGCGCCAACCATAACAACCTCGCCCCGCCCGCTCGGTGCGACTCGGCAGCTTCGGCCGCCGACCTGAAGGCGCGCACTCCGACACTCCCCCCCTCGTCCACCAACGCCGGATAAGCCGGCCCGCCCGGGGTCTCCACCCGATCGGGCAACGGCGAACCACCCCACTCCATCAGCCCCGTGCGCTCAAGATCCACGTTCGCTACCGCCTCAAAACGCACTCTCATCCGCTCTCCCAACTCGCCTCTCAAAACCACCACATCCTCACCCATCGCAAGTTCCTCACCATCGTCATCACAAACCCAAATCTTGGTCACCAAATGTGATGGCAATTTGTTATTGTCGTAACATTCTGGCGGCACGTGAGCCCCGGTGCGCTGCTTAACACAATCCGATAGTGCTCGTCCTAGCGGTATATCCTTGGGCGCACCCGCCCATAATTCCGCAAACTCATCGGCCACTTGACCAATAGGCTGACAAACCCGCCGGTAGTCTTTGGGTAACCCACGCAGCAGTATCTCTGCACGCTCACGCAAATTTCCATCCACTCCCCAACCCGGTAACCAATCAGGAAGTTTCGGCAGCTGATCAACATGCACTCCTAACGTCACCCCATCGTCGCGATCACCCTGGTTCACATGATAGTAAACCTGATACTCATCACCGTCGTACATCAGCGTGTCTGGATAACCCGCCAAACCTAACTCCTCCAAATCCTCATCCAATACATCCGCTAGGTCTAACATTAATTGCCCCTCGTGATGCTCAAGCCAGTGGTAAAATGCCGCCGCCGTATGAATCTCCTCCGGAATGCGCTGCTCGAAAAACCTCAGCACCGCCTCATCACTCCACAAACCACCCGGGCGCCGGAGCTTCTGCTCAATGGCCTCGATCTGCTCGCGCATCTCGGTGAGATGGTCAAGAAACCGCCCTCGCTTGCGCAGCCCTCCACCTAACAACCCCTCGCGCAGGAAAATATCGTGAGCTACCTTGGGATCGACCCGCCCGTAATGCACGCGCCGCCCGACTACCACTGGCAGACCGCCGCACGTCACGGTTTCCTTGCCATAGACCGCTCCCTGGGCTTCGTCCCAGTGCGCCTCACCATACTTGCTGTGGCATAGGTGCGGCGCCACTTGCTCAACCCACTCAGGATCGATGCGCGCCACGCGACGCGCCCACAAACGCGTGGTTTCTACCAATTCCATGGCGACTAACCAATCGGCTTTTTTCGCCATGCCAAACAAGCCGGATCCTGGAAACACCTCGAAGAAACCACCCCCAGCGCTCCGATAGGCCTTGTTTTCTCGGTGCCACAACCCGAACTGTCGCGGCACCCCGGCTAACAACGACCGATGAATCGCCCCATACGGATACGATGTGGCCGCCGCAGATGCTCGGACCACCGCAACACGCGCATCCAACCCGGTGCCCACCTGCCACTCACGCTCAATCAACTCGCTGAGCTCGTCGGCCACGTTAGCCCACTCCATCACCCGACGGGCATTGAGAAAAACCGGACCCGCAAATTTGCGTAATGCATTGCGCTGCCAGCGACCGCGCGTATCCCGAAAACGCGTCACGTCGTGCCACATCCGCAATATGCCGATGAAATCACTCTCCCCATCCTTCCATCGAGCGTGCGCCGCATCCGCCTCTCGGGTCTTGTCCGCTGGACGTTCTCGCGGGTCGTTAGACTCCAAAGCTGCGATGATAGGTAACATCTCTGCGAGGCAATGCTCCTTGCGCGCTTCTAGCAACATCCGCCCAAGCCGTGGGTCCACCGGCAGTCGCGCCATGCGCCGCCCGTCATCTGTGAGATGCTTGTGCCGATCTAACGCCCCAACCTCGCGCAGCGTTCGGTATCCCTCGGCGATGGCCTTGGGTGATGGCGCATCAAGAAAGGGAAACTCATCAATCTCTGGCAAACCCAACGCTTTCATGCGCAAAATCACCCCAGCTAACGAACTGCGCCGTATCTCCGGATCGGTGAACTCCGGGCGCTCGTCAAGCTCGGTTTCCTCATAAAGGCGCACACAAACCCCGTCGCGCACCCGACCACAGCGGCCCTTGCGCTGACGAGCACTGGCCTGACTCACTGGCTCAGTCTGCAGGCGCTGCACCCCCTTGCCCGGACTCCAACGGTTAACGCGCGCTAGCCCGGAATCAATCACACATGCAATCCGCGGTATGGTCAGCGACGTTTCGGCCACATTGGTCGCTAAAATTAACCGCCGCATAC
Organism: Verrucomicrobiota bacterium; assembly: GCA_039804325.1. Taxonomy (GTDB): domain Bacteria; phylum Verrucomicrobiota; class Verrucomicrobiia; order Verrucomicrobiales; family Akkermansiaceae; genus Luteolibacter. The sequence continues at coordinate 7,831 of JBDLWH010000245.1, read as the reverse complement.
GGCCCGGATTAAAAACCCGTTGCTGATCACCAAGACCCAACCGCGCAAACAACGGAAGCACCTCGGTGCACGGATAACGACGACCCTCTAACACCTCAGCGCAATCTCGAATCTCTCGCTCACCAGGCAAAAAAACCAGCACGTCACCACCAGGATCAATCAAGTCTAACTCATCGACGGCCCGCGCCACATGCTGCGATAGTTCCTCGTCATCCATGGGCGGTAAAAAAAACTCCGCCACCGGAAACATCCGCCCCGGTGCCACAATCACCGGGGCTGGCCCGCCGCCCCCTGCGAAAAATGCCGCAAACGCCCCGGCATCTAACGTCGCCGATGAAATCACCACCTTGAGGTCTCGCCGTTTTACTAGCAATCGACGCAAATAACCTAACAAGAAATCGATGTTCAGCGACCGCTCGTGCGCCTCATCCAAAATTAACACCTGATACTGCCGCAGATCCGGGTCGCCCTGCGTCTCAGCTAACAAAATCCCGTCCGTCATGAACTTGATCCGCGTGTCACGCGTGGTCAAATCCTCAAAGCGCACTTGATACCCCACATACCCCCCTAGCGGCACGGCAAGCTCCTCGGCCACTCGTTTCGCCACACTCGCCGCAGCGATGCGCCTCGGCTGAGTGCATCCCACTCGACCGCCCATCGGCCCCATGGCTTCAGCCACCATTTTGGGCAACTGGGTGGTTTTTCCCGATCCGGTGTCGCTGACCACCACGATGACCTGATGGGCCATGAGTGCGTCAAGAATCTCCTGCCGGTGTTCCACCACCGGCAGTTCCTTCGGGTAATTCCAGCGGCCGGAAAATTCCATCATGTCGAGGCACGCAGCGTTTGCCGCTCACCCAGTTCTGGCAATCGCGAATTTCACAATCGCAAATTCAGACATCCTGACCTCGTCATGGAATTGCCAGGATAGAGTGACGATAGAGTGACAGACAAATTATCAAATGGTGATCCGGGTCAGCTCGATGAGCCGACCGAACGCAATCGCCGTGACGGTCTGGCCGATGGCGCTGCGCTGGCCGATAGAATGCACGGCGTGGTTGTCGCTCGAAACGACGGTGCCGCTAACCATGTTTTGAGGGGCTGGCGACCGAAACGCCTTGCTGGGCTCGGCGTACAGCAGTCTATTCGCCAGCCGGGGCGTCATCCCGTCTCTTTCCGCAAATCCCTGGCAGACCAAATCTGCCCGGCAAGCGCGCTGGCCGCGCCTCTCAGTTTGCGCGCCCCATCCTTGCGCTTCGCCCCAAATCGCTCGCGGGCATTTTGAAAGGCCTCGTTCACAAATGCCCGACTCCCTATCACCGCGCCATCGGTGAAATATCGCAACCGACACCTCAACGTCTTGGCCACCCCCAAATCCTTTAACACCGTTTCGTTCTCAGGACTCTCTAACATTTCGGCGGTGTTCATCGTAACTTGACGCCCGGATTTAACAAGCAGCGCCCGCCCCGCCCTTTTCTCTAACGCGATGCCCATCAACCGCCGGTATAGGCGCGAGACATCCGGCCACATCTCCGCGTCAAACCCTCCGCCCTCACTGCACCGCCAAACTCGAACCAATCCCTCGCGCGCTTTCTTGCCATTCCCCTTCTTGCCGCCACCCACCGCTTCGCCATAACTGCTCCATCGATAGTCCGCTGGATCTTTCACCATTCCCGCCCTAACCGGGTTCAAGTCGATGTAGGCCGCGATCGTCCGTGCCGCCACACCGCTCTCCACGATCACGCTCTTGAATCGTTCTTCCCACAGGGTTCCCGTGCGGGCATGCGTCCTGTTAAACCACCGCGTGAATCGGATCAACAACCCCTTCATGAACTCACTCAAATTATGCATCCGGTAACTGAACCGCGCGTGCATCTCTGCCGCTCGTTCATCTCCTCTAACACTACCGGGCATTCTCATCTCAACCAATTCCGCCGCCACTCCCGCCACAAAATCCTGCGAATACAGCGCAGATAGACGCCGCAGCAATTCCTCATCGCTCAAGCCACCCACCGCCATCGGCGGCACTTCTAGCAACAAATGAAAATGATTCGACATCACGCAGTACGACAATACCCGACACCCGGAGAAGTTTTCATACATCCTCATGAACATCCGAAACGCCTCGCACTCGCGCTCCCCAAACACAAAGCGCCTATCCACCACCCGTGAAATACAATGGTAAATCACCGGCTTCGTCGCCGATTCATTCCGGCTGACCAACCATCTGGCTCTACGCATTCGACCACCATACACAAAAAAATCCCCATGCCTAGAGTTTTCGCTTATTATTTATCTGTCACCCTGTGTTGGCGGAGCTCATGAGTCTAGCCTAACCTGCCGTTGCGTCGTGCGAGGGTGATGACAACTAACGGATGGGTGATATTTGCTACGATGATAGCGGCGACTCCGAGGAAGAACCCGGGGTGGAGTTGGCGGTGTTCTCCGAAGAGCACGGCCGCGGCGAGGATTCCGTAAACCGGCTCGAAGTTGTTAGCCAAGTTGGTGGTGTAAGCCGTCAGGTGCTTCAGGAGGTGGATGTGAAAGGCGTAGGCAAAAACCGTGCAGAGCCAAGCCAAGATCACTAACCACAGCCAGTCGAGACCATGGAGTGCCAACAGCCGCTGATAGGCCCCCGGGCCATCGATCCAGGGCAAGCACGCCAAGCAGGTGAGGCAAACACCGAGCATTTCCCACACCATCATGACCAGCGGGTCGAGCCGCTCACGCTGAACGATCTGGCGGTTGAGCACAGGAAAGATCGAGGCTAGCAGGGCACCTAACAAAGCGATGGCGAGCCCCTCAAGCCGACCGCGCTCAAAGCCAGCGACCAGAGCGATGCCCAAAACCACCAGTAGGCCGAGGGCGACTTCCAGCAGGCGAATTCGGCGACGCTCGAAGAGTGGCTCGGAAAACGCTGTGAAAAACGAAGTGGTGGCCATGCCGGCTAGGCAGATCGAGATGTTAGCCAGCTTGATTGCACCGAAAAAGCACAGCCAATGGAAGCCCACGATGCTGCCGATGCCCATCAAGGGAAGGATGAGGCCAGGGCGGGGCCATAGCTTGCGCCCCATCACGACGGCCACCCAAACCGCGCCACCGGCCACGGCAAGCAGCGAGCGCCATGCGACCAAAGCCGGCGCACTCAGCGTGATGAGGTGCCCGAAGAGCGCCGTGGTGGCATACAGGACAACTAACAAGTGCAGTTGAAGATAGAGAAACCGGGGCATAACCAAGGAAAAAAGTCTGTGTCAGGCGATTCGACTTTTGGTTATATTTTCCCAAGGATCGCGTCAGCTTGTTAGAGTAGATATCAACATTCGCCGACGATGAGATCTTCGAGGGTTTGGCGTTTGCGGATCAGCTTGGCTGTTGAGCCCTCCACCATGACCTCTGCGGGCATTGGGCGAGAGTTGTAATTTGAAGCCATCGCCAATCCATAGGCCCCCGAGGACATCAATGCCACCACGGCACCGGGTGGGAAGTCGGACAACTCGCGATTCTGGCAGAAAAAATCGCCGCTTTCACAGATTGGGCCCACCACATCGACCTTCACTTTCTGGGTATCGGGCGCTTGTTGGAGCGGGACGATTTCATGATACCCTTGATAGAGTGCCGGACGAATCAGATCGTTCATTCCAGCGTCAACGATCTTGAACGTCTTGGCCACGCCCTTTTTCTCGTATAGGCAGCGCGTGAGCATCACGCCAGCATTTCCCACAATCAGGCGCCCTGGCTCTAGCAAGATTTTCAAACCCATCCCCTTGAGGCGTGGCACGAGCTCTTGGCCGTAGCGCTCGATGGTGAGCGGGCGCTCTGCGGGGGGAAGCTTTTCCCACCAGTCGATGACCCCGGATTCTAACGACTCCTTATAGATAATGCCGATGCCCCCGCCGATGGACCAGAACTCGATACCGTGCTGATCTTTGAGGTGTTGGGCAAGTGGGGCAATTTTTTCCACGGCTTCGATGAAGGGGGCGATGGAAGTGAGCTGCGAGCCGATGTGCATCTGCAAGCCGCGCAGGCGGATGTGGGGGAGCTCGCTGGCGGCTCGTTGGTAAAGATTGGCGATCTCGCCGCAATCGACGCCGAACTTATTCTCGGCCGTGCCCGTGGAAATATACTTGTGCGTATGGGCGTCAACGTGCGGATTGACCCGCACGGCCACCGGAGCGATCACGCCGAGCTCGCCGGCCACCTCGTTGATGACGCGCAGTTCTGCCTCGCTCTCGACGTTGAAGGAATAAATTTGTTGTTCGAGAGCGAAGGTGATTTCGCTGCGTGTCTTGCCGACGCCCGCGAACGTACACCGCGCCGGATCGCCCCCGGCCTGAATCACGCGAAAAAGTTCGCCGCCCGAAACGATATCGAATCCCGCCCCGGCGCTCGCGAGCAAGCGCAACACGGAAAGATTGGAATTCGCCTTGACCGCATAAGCCACCTCGTGAGGCACACCGTCCATGGCGGCGTCGAGCCGGCGGTAATGGTCGAGTATCGTCGAGGCGGAATAAACGTAGAGCGGGGTGTCATACGTGGCGGCCAATTCGGCTAATTCAACGTCTTCGCAATAAAGGGAACCGTTTTTGTAGGAAAATCCATGCATCGTGCGATGGAGATAACTGCCCGGAGCGGGCGGGTAAAGCGCAGAAGCGGGGTGCCCCACGCCACCTCACGCATGGTCATCGATAACAGCCTGGGAAACCCCTCAAATTTTGATATCGATCATGGCGTGTTTCCGGCACGATTCGATCCAGCGTTCATACTGAGCGGACGTCTTTTTTTTGCGGACGCGTTCTTCGACCATTTCGCGGACTTTTTCGAGTGCGGGTGACGGGCCCATGATGATTTTGATGGGTTTGACTAGGGTAAACCCTTGCGGGTCCATGAGCGGGCCGACGATTTTACCCACAGGTGAGTCAAAAAGGATGGAGGCGAATTCCGGAGAGAGATCGGTGCGTGGGACGTTTTCCTGAAGGCCGCCCTTATCGGCAAACGCGTCTTTCGATTGCGCTTTGGCCAGCTCCGTGAAGTCCTTGCCTGCGGCTAGTTGTTTGGCAATGCCCTCGGCAATGGCGAGTTGGCTGTCCGCCGTGGCCTGCGGATTCTGCGGATCGGCAGCGGGGATAAAGATTTTTTGAAAGGTGATCACATCCTTGGTCACGTCGCGCAAACTCGCTTTGAGCTCGTTGTATTCCTTTTGAATTTCGTTAGGCAGCGGCGGTGGGGCATCCGAGAACTTTTGCGAGCGCATGGCTTGGACAATCATTTTTTCGCGTGTCATTTCGCGATACCCTTCCATGGTGAGGCGGCTGCGTTTGAGTTCCTGGCGAAACTTCACTTCATCGCCGTTATAGAGTTCGCGCATCTGACGTTTAATTTCGTCGTCGATGATGTGAGGTTTGATACTCGCGCCGATCTGTTTGAACTCGCAGAGGATGATTTGCCTGTCCACGAGCTCCTTGATGATTTTCCCCTTGGCCTCGTTGAAGAGCGATTCAAACTTGGGACCACGCCGTGGGAATTGGGCCGCTAGCTGGGCATACATCGGTGCCAGCATGAAGGACACTTGGTTCTTGGTGATGACTCGCCCATTGACCTTGGCGGCGATCCCATTGACTTCGACGGTGCCCGTGGGGACTGGCCGTTGTTGACCGTGAACACGCAATCCACCAAAAAGACTTGCCGTCAACACCAGAACTAGAGCGACTCGAGATTTCATGAAAATGGGGAGGTGATGAGAGACTGGACTGTTAGTCCCAACGGCCGTTACTCTGGCTTTGACCCCTGTGGATTGCAAGCCGTGAAACAAGAAAGGTGTGGACGGCCACCAAGTCTCGGGGCGCACTCAAAAAACTTGTGAAACGCGCTGGCAGGATTTCTGAAAGGTGATTAGAGTGCGCGGCGCATGGAATCTCAGAGGACCAAGGATGTCTGGAAAGGCGAGCCATTGTTAGGGGCACTCGCGTTGCTGTTACTTTTGGCGGGCTGCTTTTTCGTGTTGCGCCCATTCCTCACGGCCCTCATGTGGGCCATTATTCTCGCGTATTCTCTCCATCCTCTCCAACGCGTTTTTACTCGCTGGTTCAGAGGATCTCGCACGCTCGCCGCCTGCTTGGTGACCCTCACCGTGATCGTGGTCTTCACCGGACCCGTCGTCTTGATCGGCCTGAGCATCGCCCAAGACGGCAAGGATCTGGCCATGGCCACGCGCACCTGGTTCATGGCCGTGCCCGACGAACCCCCGAGCTGGGTCGCCCGATCCCCCGTCGTCGGCGATGAACTCATGAGATATTGGACAAGCCTAGCCGATAGCCGAAAGCGCTGGATGGACCAGCTCGACCAAGAGGTCACGGCACCACCGAGGGCAAAAATCGTGCTAGAAACTGACGACGGGCTTATTGTTCAAGAGGCCCCGCCCGTCACCCATGAGTCGCCCGAGGGGAGCGTGGCGACGGACGACACCGACCGCCAGGCGGATTCCTCACATGCGGTGGCTTTGTTAGGCCGGTTTCTGGCTTGGGCGCGCTCATGGTTGATATCGGCAGGTCTAGCGGTTGGTCAGGGCGTGACAGAGGTGTTAGTCAGCGCGTTCTTAGCCTTTTTCTTCCTGCGTGATGCGCCTGAGCTGGCCGAGCGCTTGGCGGTGTCGGGCGAGCGGCTAGCGGGGGCGCGCGGGCGCCACTTGATCAAAGTCGCAGGGGACACGGTGCGCGGGGTGATTTACGGGATTTTGGGCACTGCGATAGCGCAGGCATTTGTGGCGGGCTTGGGATTTTGGATAGCGAAGGTTCCGGGGGCGGTGTTATTAACGGTGCTCACGTTTTTTTTCGCGGTGATTCCCTTCGGTCCGCCGCTCATTTGGTTGCCCGCCTCGTTGTGGTTATTTGCCCAGCATCAACCGGGCTGGGGGCTCTTCATGCTGTTATGGGGGTTCCTAGGCATCAGCAGCGTAGATAATTTCGTGCGTCCCTATCTCATCTGCCAAGGAAGCAAAATGCCCTTTGCGCTTATTTTTTGCGGGGTGATTGGCGGTGCGCTCGCGTTCGGTTTGGTGGGAGTTTTTCTCGGCCCAACGCTGTTAGCCGTGACGTTCCGCCTCGTTGACGAGTGGACGTCCTATCGCATTGAGCCCCTCGCGGAAACGCCGAGCCTGTCACCTGATTGATGAAATCTGCTCTGCGCGGGTGTCGGGCGGCTTGACCCAATCCCCATATACGGTGCACGCTGCGCGCCATGCGCATTCTCACCGGCCTCCAACCAAGCGGGAAACTCCACGTCGGAAACTTCTTCGGTGCTATCGAGCCCGCCGTGGGACTCCAGTCCATGGGCGAGGCGTTTTATTTCATTGCCGACTATCATGCGATGACCTCCTCACAGAATCCCGCCGCCCTGCGCGATCATGTGCGCGAGTTAGCCGTGGATTTCTTGGCCTGCGGGCTCGACCCGCAGCGGGCGGTTTTTTTCCGCCAGAGCGCAGTGCCCGAGGTAAACGAATTAGCCTGGATTCTCTCAACGGTTTGCCCAATGAGTTTGTTAGCCAAGTGCCATTCCTATAAGGACAAGACCGCCCAAGGCATCGCCCCCAACCATGGCCTCTTTGCCTATCCGGTGCTCATGGCCGCCGACATCCTGCTCTACAACGCGAAGTTCGTCCCCGTAGGCGAAGACCAGAAACAACACCTGGAGCTGGCCCGCGACCTGGCGGAAAAGTTCAACCGCACCTACTCCGAGACCTTCGTGCCGCCGGAGCCCTTCATCGGCAAAACCGGCGCGCGCATCATGTCGCTCCAGGAGCCCTCGTCGAAGATGTCGAAATCCGACCCCGACCCGG
>JBDLWH010000244.1:0-2931 GCA_039804325.1 Verrucomicrobiota bacterium | reverse complement strand
CCCACCGCCGGGGAAGTATTCCGTGATCGACGGATGCCAGGTGGTCGCTTTGAGGCATCGATCCACCTCGGCGTCGGTGATCTCCCAAAACGGCTTCAGGGTGGGTGTGCCATTCGGGGTTAACTGCTCGCCGGTGCCATCGAGGGCGGCCGGCCCGGAGTTGATGAGATGCAGGATGCCATCGCCTACCAGCGGGTGGCGGACTTTTTTGCCGCTGGCCGTTTCGATCGCTTCGAGGCTCCAATAGGTGCGCAGGTCGGCGAAGATTTGAGCGGTGTTGGTGAGCAGATGGCCAAAGAGCATGCCCGCACCATTAAGAGCGTCGTTTTCGGTGGCAACGATGTAGGGCGCTCGTTTGCCGTTCCAATCAAACGTGGAATTGAGGATGGCTTCCAAAAAATCACCGTTAGGAAAGTGGTCTGTCCACTGGCGCTGGCCTTGGAAGCCCGCGGCAATGGCATTGTGGCCGTGTGACTGTTCGCCGAGCCCCATGTCTTTGAGCACCGGATTACCGACCATCAGGTCGCGGGCGATCAGCGCCATCTTCACGCTGTCCTGCCACTCGGCGTCGAGCACCTCACGCGGGCGCGTGGTCTCGGGCGAATTGTAATCCTTGCCTTCCGGGCAGTTCGCCGTCACCCAAGCCAGCGCTTTCGCATATTCGGCCGCGTCGTAATAGCCCTTGCGCATGCGCCCAGCTATCTCTGACATATCAATGGCCTCGACGCGCATGCCCAGCCATTTTTCCCAGAACTTGGTATCAACCACCGAGCCGGCGATACCCATCGAGGTGCCGCCCATCGACAGGTAGCTCTTGCCGCGCATGAGAGCCACGGCCAGGCCGCACTGGGCGAAGGACAAGAGTTTTTCGCGGACGTCGGCGGGCAGTTGAGTGTCGCTGGCGGACTGGACATCCTTGCCATAAATGCCGAAGGCGGGCAGGCCCTTCTGGGTGTGACCGGCGAGCACGGCTGCCAGATAGACCGCGCCCGGGCGTTCGGTGCCGTTGAATCCCCAGACCGCTTTCGGGGTGTGGGGGTCCATGTCCATAGTCTCCGAACCATAACACCAACAGGGAGTTACGGTGAGCGAGACCCCCACATTGGAAACCTTGAACTTTTCCGCGCAATCGGCCGCTTCCTTGACGCCACCGATGCAAGTGTCGGCTATCACACATTCGACGGGCGAGCCATCGGGGTAGCGCAACTCGGCCGCAAAGAGCGCCGCAACCGCCTTGGCCTGTTCCATGGTCCGCTCTTCTAACGATTCACGCACACCTCCCAGACGACCGTCAATGGTGGGCCGGATGCCGATTTTTGGATAAGATGGTTTTTTCATGAATGCTGGAAATAGGTGCTTGATCTCGCGCAACCGTGACTCACTTGTATCGTTTGTCACGCGTTTTTCCCGAATACCGGAAATTCTAAGGGAATCATTTCCCCCGCTGAACGAAGGATGCGTCGGCGGCACTCGAATGCCAATTTCATCATTGCATGTATATTTTTGGATTGACGTGGCATGGGGAGGCGGGGTTCAACCCCCCATGAAAGCAATCCGTGATGCCAGCACCTTCCTTTCACAACAGGTCGAGTCATCACGTTTATTTTTTCTGGATCCCGCCGAGGATGAAGGTTTCACGGTGGTCTTCGGCGGATTCGAGCGCTGCCGGACCGACTACGGCATCGACAGGGTGGATTTCCCATGGTTCTGCCTAGAATTTGTCAACCGTGGGCATGGGTCACTGCGCATGGGGGAAGCCGAGCACGCGTTGCGCCCGGGAAGTTTTTTTCTCTATGGCCCGGGGTTGCCTCACCGTATCGAGAGTTCGGCGGAGCATCCACTGGGCAAGTATTTCGTGGGGTTCACGGGTGCCGGCGTTGAGGCGTTTTTTCATCGCTACGACATCCAACCGGGCATGGTCGCACGCTGCCTCAAGAGTGAAGCGATCCGCCGCGCCTTCGACACGCTCATCGACCGCGGGGTGCGCAAATCCCGACTGGCGTGCCCGCTGTGCGCGATGATCACGCGCCAACTCCTGCTGCTGTGCCGGGATGACGCGGCCGATCCCGGCAACCCCGATTCACCCGCTTTTGCCGCTTACTGCCGTGCTCGGGAGTTTCTCGAAACGAACTTCCTCCACTGCCAAACGCTAACAGCTGTCGCCGCGGGTTGCTCCATGAAAGCATCCTATCTCTGCCGCTTGTTCGCCCGCTACCACGACGAGAGCCCCTACCAGTTTCTCACAAGGCTGCGGATGGACCACGCGTCTCATCTTCTGTTGGAGGGCGACACCCCGGTCAAACAGGTGGCGCTCTTGATGGGCTTTAAGGACGCCTTTCACTTCTCGCGCGTGTTCAAGTCGGTCCACCTGGTGCCGCCGTCGCGCTTCCAACAATCGGCACACCGCCAGTGGCCGGGGTGAGCAGACCGATGAGCAGGCCCGCGATCAAGCCGGCCGCGAAGCCGCCGAGGTGGCCGAGCACATCGGTATTACCGCCATGACTGCCGCCCCCAAGCCACCCCAACAGGATGATGCCTGCGACGAGCGGCGCCGTAATTTTCGCCCACGGCAATGACATTTGGACCCGTAGCATGGAGGCAAACCCGATGCCTGATAGAATGCTAAGCGCCCCAAAGACGGCGGTGGACGCGCCGATGGAAACGAACGGCTCGGGATAAGTGATGGCCGAGGTCAAGGCATTGCCGAGGGTGCCGCAAACCAGGATGAGCCCCCAGGCACGCAGCGGGCCGATGGATCGGGCCACGAGGGTGCCAAAAAGCAAGCCGCTGAGGAGGTTCCCGATGAGGTGGCCGAAATCGGCGTGGAGGAACAAAGCCGTGAATGGCCGCCACCACTGGTGGGCACCGATGAATCCAGTGCTCGAGGATGCGCCCCACGCGACGAATGCCGGATGCTCGCTCTGCCAGAGG
>JBDLWH010000243.1:0-3208 GCA_039804325.1 Verrucomicrobiota bacterium | reverse complement strand
TTTACGGGTGCGCGTCGCGGCACCTCCGGTGGAAGGCAAGGCCAATAGCGAGTTGCGAGATTTTCTCGCCAAATGGCTCGGACTCCCAAAATCCAAGGTGCTGCTCGAAAAAGGGAGCACTTCGAGAATCAAATCTTTTGATATTCCCGACGGCACGCCGCTGCCATGAAATGTGAGGCGCTAGGTTGTGACCATTGCGTCATGAGGTCAGGGGCCATGGGCCATGAGTCATGGCGGATTGGTTTAAAGCGCCTGAGCCAAGTCTCGCACGAGTTTGGGGCCTTGATAGATGAACGAGGTATAGATTTGCACTAATGACGCACCGGCACGGATTTTTTCGCGTGCATCATCGACGCTGGAGATTCCGCCCACCCCGATGATGGGAATACGGCCGCCCAGATGGCTGGAAAAGGCCCGTAGCACGTCATTGCTTTTTTGTAGGAGCGGTCGGCCCGAGAGGCCTCCGGCTTCGCCGCTCCGGGCGTGGTGGAGCACGGCGGCGCGGTCGAGCGTTGTGTTGGTGGCGATGAGGCCGTCCAGTCCGCCATCGAGAAAGACGTGCGCGAGCTCCTTGATGTGTGAGTCGTCGAGATCGGGGGCCACCTTGAAGAGCAGCGGCACAAACTTCCCGTGTTCTGCGGCGAGCTTGCCTTGTTCGGCCTTGAGCACTTCAAGGAGTCGCGCGCTGGCTTCCGCGCCTTGCAAATCGCGCAGGCCGGGAGTGTTAGGTGAGGAAAGATTCACGGCGATGTAATCGGCCACCCGATAGGACTTACGCAGACAGGTGAGGTAATCGTCCGCAGCGTTTGCGTTGGGGGTATCCTTGTTTTTGCCGATGTTGAAGCCGATAATGCCGCGAAACGAGGTGGATTTGGCGACGTTGGCGACGCCGCAGTCGATGCCTGGGTTATTGAAGCCCATGCGGTTGATGATTGCCTCATCGGGGATGAGGCGAAACACGCGTGGTTTCGGGTTTCCGCCTTGAGGGCGCGGGGTGATGGTTCCGATTTCCACACAACCAAACCCGAGGCGTCCCAGCGCATCAATGGTGTCCCCATCCTTGTCCAATCCCGCCGCCAGTCCGATACGATTCGGAAATTTTAGGCCCATCACTTCGACAGGCTCACTCATGGCATCGCTCGGAAACATCAGACCTAACAACCGGCATTTTTCGGCGGCTTTCAGAGCGATCATGCTGAGGTGGTGGGCATTTTCCGGATTTAATCGGAACAAGCCGGAACGCAAGACGGGATACAGGGCGGCAATCACGCGCGATTATTGCGACAACCTGCGCTCTTTGTCGAATCTAGGTTTGTCCCCGTCCAGCACATCTATCTGTCATTAACAAAAGAACCCCATCGCCAGATTGTCCCAGCCGTCAGACACATCGACAGTCAGAAGGCCGAAATTATCCGACGTATGCGGATTCGTGTCTTACTATCAACGAGTTGCGTGTTGCGATCCATGGGCACAGGAATTGCTTACGCAGTGAGTGTGATTCGAAAGCAAAGACGCAGCCAATAACCCAATCGCCAGACAGTAGAGGAATAAATTATTAAAGAGAAAAAATTATTTTTTTCGTGATCTTTGGAAAAAAAAGGAATAATTCTCTTTCGGCAGCGATTAACCACAGACCCCATACGACCATGTCATACGAATCAGAAGGCAGTCTTAAACTTTATCTGCGTGAGATCTCGAAAACACCACTTCTGACCGCGGAGGAGGAATTGGCATTATCAGAGCGCATCAAGATGGGCGATGCGGAGGCGCGCTCGCACATGATACGGGCGAATTTGCGCTTGGTGGTAAAAATAGCGCAGGATTACGCGAATTACGGGATGCCGGTGACGGATTTGATATCCGAAGGGAACATAGGGTTGATGAAGGCGGTAGAGCGATTTGATCCGGACAAGGGAGGGAAGCTTTCGACCTATGCGGCCTGGTGGATCAAGCAATCGATCAAGCGCGCGTTGGCCAACCAGTCCAAGACGATACGGCTGCCGGTACACATGGTGGACAAGATCGCCAAGATGAGGCGCATTTCGACGATGCTCACTGAGGTGATGGGACGCGAGCCGACGGATGAAGAACTCTCGGATGAAATCGGAGTGCCGCGTCGCAAGTTGGCGCTGTTGCGTCAAGCATCGCACCGGCCGACGTCGCTGGATTCGCCGATCAACGAGGGGGAATCCACGGAATATGGAGAAGTGATCAGTGACGAGCGCGCGACGAGTCCCTTAGATATGTTGTCTGACAAAAATTTGCATGCGGAGCTTGACGGGCTGCTTGCGGTGTTAGACGAGCGTGAGCGACGTATCATCGACGAGCGATTTGGTTTGAATGGCCGCAAGGCGCTCACGTTAGAGGAAGTCGGTCGCCAGTTTGGCGTGACACGTGAACGGATTCGCCAGCTTCAAAACGCGGCGTTGTCCAAGATGCGGCGCACACTCAGCAAGAAGGAAAAGCCGTTGCCCAAGCGACTTTTGGCGCTGTTGGCGCAGGCGTGATCGCAAGTGGCGCTGCGGCAAGATGACATGCCGTGGCGCTCGCGTCCGCATCAGAAATTTTCGATAGAATGAGGGAAAGCTGAGGCGGACGGTTTTGGTGACAGAATCTGGTGGGCGAGAGCGCAGATTGCTTTTTTGTCATGTTTAATTCATTGGTTTTCAGCGAGTCACGAATAACCTTGCCGAGCACCTTCGCTCGCAGATAAAAGGTGTCGTTCGCATGACTAACGACATGCTTCGCCAGATATTCTCAATCGTTGATGCCCAGGACTTGGCGGATGACGTGTTGGTTTCAATGGGGGGGGTGTCAAAACCGCTGTGAATGGATTTTGAAATCAGCACGGAAAAGCGACGAAAATCCAGATAGAATAAGTGATTGCGCCTGTAGCTCAGTTGGATAGAGCACCCGCCTTCTAAGCGGGTGGTCACTGGTTCGAACCCAGTCAGGCGCGCCAAGCGCGACGCAAAAGCCACCTCGCCCGCAGGGTGGCCACCGAGGGAAGAAAGGAGAGGTGCGCGTGACGAGTGGGCATCGGTTATCGTTGAGTAACAACGGCCCGATATAACCGGTTATAACGATCGAGCGCCGCAGCTATTGAAGATGTTAGAAGCGGCGTCTTGGAGCTCTGCGAGTTTTGAGCGGTCGGGTGCTGCGCCGCGTGCTTGGTCGGGCTTTCCGCCGCCCTTGCCGCCGGCGATGG
>JBDLWH010000242.1:0-7365 GCA_039804325.1 Verrucomicrobiota bacterium | reverse complement strand
TCGCCACGGATTTCCGTGGTCTTGGTGGTGCGGCGCGCTTGGCACAGGCCCTCGCGCAACAAGGTTAACACCTCGCCGTCGGCGCGCCCGCGCTGGCAATCGTCCTGATAGAGAATCACCTCGTCAAAAGCATCGCCGAGGATTTCGGTTTGTTTGCGGATATCGCAATCGCGGCGGTCACCAGCGCCGCTGATGACAACGATGCGGCGATGAGCGGGCATATTTTCGATCGCATCGACGAGGGCTTGGATGGCGTCTGGGTTGTGGCCGTAATCGGCGATGAGCGTGGCCCCGCGGTAATGAAATACATTGAAGCGTCCCGGCGCGCTTTGCACATCGCCACCAAAGGTGGACAGCCCGGCGCGGATGTCGTGCCACGGAATGCCTAACCCCCAGGCGGCCGCCGTGGCTGCCATGACGTTTTCCACCTGAAATGGAATCGTCCCGCCGTGCGTGAGCGGGATATCCGCCAAATCGATCTGATAGCGCAACTTCCCTTTAGCGGCCACCATCATGCCATCGGCCACAAAGACGCCACGTTTGCCTTGGGCTAAATGGTTGGCCAGCACGCGTTCATGGCGGTCGTGGGCGAAGTAGGTCACGGATCCTGGGCAGGCGTTGGCCATGGCCGCCACAATCGGATCGGCCGCATTGAGCACGGCCACTCCCTCGGGGGCGACGCTGTGAATGATGACACGTTTGACCACGGCGAGATCCTCTACGGTGCCGATGTAATTGAGCCCGAGGTGATCGCCCATGCCGAGGTTGGTCACCACGGCCACGTTGCAGCGATCAAATCCCAGCCCTTCGCGCAGAATCCCGCCGCGCGCGGTTTCTAGCACAGCCGCATCCACGTCGGGGTGAAACAACACGTTGCGCGCACTGCGAGGGCCGCTGCAATCACCCGTGTCGATGCACTGCCCGGCGATATACACGCCATCCGAGTTGGCCATGCCCACACGCTTACCGGATTGGCCTAACAAATGCGCGATCAGTCGCACCGTCGTCGTTTTTCCGTTCGTGCCGGCCACGGCCACCAAGGGGATGCGCCCATTCTCGTGCTCGGCAAACATCGTGGAAATGATCGCCTCGCCCACCGGGCGCCCCTTGCCAAACGATGGCTGGAGGTGCATGCGCAATCCCGGGGCCGCATTCACTTCGATGACTCCGCCCGCTTGGCTGGCCAGTGGTCTGAGCACGCTTTCGCACACCACATCCACCCCACACAAGTCGAGTCCCACCATTTTGGCGGCGGCCACAGCGCAGGCTGCCAAATCCTGATGGACGTCGTCGGTGACGTCGGTGGCGGTGCCCCCGGTGCTCAGGTTAGCATTGTTGCGTAAGACGACCCGGGCACCCTTGCGGGGCACGCAATCTGGGTCAAGTCCCTGTTTGGCTAGCGTGGCCAGAGCGATCTCATCGAGTTTGATTTTACTCAGGATGGTAACATGACCGTCGCCACGGAGAGGGTCGCTGTTCACTTGTTCAACGAGTTGGCTAATCGATTGGTCGCCATCGCCGATGACGTGCGGTGGCTCGCGCCGCGCCGCCGCAATCAAGCGGTCCCCAATGACTAACAACCGAAAATCATGGCCGGGCATATATTGTTCCACCATGACCAGTGAACTGATTTCACGCGCAGCGGCGTAGGCGGCCAACACTTGTTCATGGCTCTCGATGTTGGCGGCAACCCCCTTGCCTTGATTCCCATCGCGCGGCTTCACCACCACCGGACCCCCTAGCTCACAGGCCGCCACCCAGGCGTCCTGGGCATCGGTCACCGGGCGCCCCTTGGGCACCGGCACCCCAGCTGCGGCTAACAACCGCTTGGTCAGCTCCTTGTCTTGGGCGATGGACTCGCCGATGATACTCGTGCTATCCATTTGCGCGGCTTGAATGCGCCGCTGGCGGCTGCCCCACCCGAATTGCACCAAGCTGCCTTCCGTGAGTCGGCGATAGGGAATCGAGCGCGCGATGGCCGCCCCGACGATAGAGCCGGTGCTTGGCCCGAGGCGCACGTCTTCGTCGAGTTTGCGTAGTCGCTCGAGTGCGTCGGTGAGATCAAACGGCAGATCATCCGACGCGGCCTGGCAGAGTTGATGGGCCAACTCGATAGCCAAGCGCCCGACGTCTTCTTCGGTATATTCCACCACAACCTGATAAACGCCAACCTCTAGGGTGGCCACCGACCGGCTAAAGGCCACCGGGCAGCCTATCTGCGCTTGCAGGCCTAGGGCTGCCAATTCGAGGGCCGAAACCATGGCCGCCCCGGGATGGAATGGGGCGATTTGGGGGAAGCGTTCGCGCAAGCGCTCTTCGAAGCCCGGCAATTGCTCGAGGCAGAGTTCGTTTTCCGCGCAGCGCACGACCACTTGAATGGCGGTATGCAGGCTCCATAAATTCGGGCCGCGCAGTGCCCTGAGTTGAAAAATGTTCATGCGGTGGGCGAATGGGATGAGCGGGCATGGGATGGCACATGACCCGACTCTGCGGAAACGCTGGCCTCATGGGAAAAGGTCTCGAGCCCGGTGCGGATGACGTGAAGCGCAATCCCTAACGCCCATGCGGCACCCACAGCGGCCAGCACGTTTTCCAAATGATCGGGGAGCGCGATGTCGGTGGTATCGGGGATGACCGAGAGTGGCACCAACAGGGTTTCTTCCGCCCCTTTTGCTAGAATAACCCGCCCATCGCGCACAAACACGCCGCGCCCACCACGCGCGCAATGCTCACTCAGGACCGGCTGGTGCCCATCCACGGCAAAAAAGATCACCTCCCCATCACACAACGGTGCCATCTCCGCCACCAGCGGATCCGCCGCATGCAAAACCGCCACCCCATCCGGCAACACCACATCCACCTGCGTCCGAAACACCTGATAAACCTGCTCGGCTCGTTCGATGTGGAATGCCCCAAAATGCGCAGCGGGATCAATCCGGGTGACCACCCCGACCTGGCATCGGTCGTAGGCCAACCCCTCGCCCAAAATGACGCGCGCCCCATTTTCCAACACCGCCGCCTCCACCAAGCGGTTCATCAACACGTGCGTGCCTGACTGCCAATTGCCTGAGTCGAGGGTTTGAATGCGGCGCCTATCAAGGAACAAGCCGTCGCCGCACGCCAAACCAGTGAATTTACCCCCGAGGCGCAGAAACTCAGCGATCCATTGGGCCACTTCGGTCATGCCACTCGACCCGGTGATACCCACCACAGGGATGCGCCCGGCATCCCCATCAGGAAACAAATGATCCACTATCGCCTGGCCCACCGGTCGGGCCTGGCCCTCGCTTGGATGCAAGTGAGTGATCAAACACGGCCCCGCATGCACCGCCGTAATCGCTCCGTGCTGCGCGCCCAATGGAAGCGAGATGTCCACGGCTACCAAATCCACCCCGGCTATGTCCAATCCCACCACCCGCGCCGCCAAACACGCCGCCGCGGCCGTGGCCGCATGAACCCGGTCGGTCACATCGGCTGAAATCTCCTCCCCATCGCATTCTCCTTGCAAACAGGCTGCGGCCACCAGCCGATTGCCCACCACTAACAAGCGATGCGCCCTGCCATGATACCCCGAATCCTTATCTGCGTGATCGGCCACAGGCAATCCACAGAATTTTAACAACTCCCTAGCTAACTCGGGCGTGCTCGCAATCCCTTCGGCGATGGCCCCGGTGCGATCGGTTTCCGCTGCCCAAATCCGCCGCTGGCGCGATCCATACCCGAGTTGCACCAAATTATCCGCCGACAAGCGCATGGCCGGGATGCCCCGCTGCCGATCCGTTGCCGCATCCACGATGCACGCGGTGTTGGGCCATAACGCATGTTGGCCCACCAATGTCCGCAGCCCGTGGTGCATAGCTTCCAAATCCACGGCCGTGTCCTGGATGGCCCCCATGACCAAAACGCGCGCGGCCTCCAAACAGGCACGCGTAACGTCCTCCTGCCGGGCACGCACGACCACTTTATAGACGCCTCGCACGCCGGTTTCGCGCGCTTTACCAAAACCGCCAGGCATACCCGCGAGGTTTTGGAGTTCGAGGGTGACGTGTTCGAGGATGTGGGCTGGCCAGGTTCCCTCGTGCAGGCGTTTGACGAATCCTCCCGGTTCTCCATAGCTGCACCGATGTTCTGATAAACTGGGCAACCATCTGCAAAGACGCTCCACAAATCCTGGTATCGTGTGTGACGGATAATCCTCCAATTCACCTATGTCCACCCATGCCTCGAGCACCGCCCGATAGGTCCAGAGGTTCGGCCCACGAAGCGAGAGAATCTTGAGAAATCGAATGTCTTTGCGATGCATGGAACGGACGTCACGCGTCGCAGTGACGCACGCGTCTTGTTCCCGGTTTTGAACGCCAAATCAAGCCTTGTGTCGAAAATGTCACGCTGCCCTGATTGTCAAACCAGTTCGTGGCGCTGGATTTTGGCGACAATTGTGTTGCATGGTCGGGCAATTGGGACAAAAACCCGCGTCTGCCCCCGTCACCAACGGCGTGTCTCACCGCGGGCGTTTTCCGATGACGCCAGACATCCTGACCTCTCGCTCGCCATTCACCGCCTCGGGCCTCGGCGAAGTGACGACCATGCTCGCCCCAGGCCAATCGGTCATCACCAGCCTCGAGCTCGACCTCTCGCTCCGCCTGCGCTTCGGCAATGGCATCGTGGTGCTCACCACCAGCCACTTGCTCGCCAAAGCTCCCGGCGAGTCGAACTGGCAACAATGGAACTTCCGCCCCGATCTGATCTTGACGCATCACGACCACGCCGGCGTCGGCACCCTCGAGTTGCGCGACGCCAACGGCCTGCTCGCCAGATGGTGCCACACCCTGTGCCGCGACGCCGCCGTGCGCCGCCTCACCGAACAATTTCAAGAACTCGTCCTCGCCGTGGCCGAAAACCGCCAGGCAGTGCCACCCGCCGACATCGTCTGTCCGATCTGTGAAAGCGCCATCCCCGATGGTCACGAATCTTGTCCGACCTGCGCCCGCACCCTGCACGCCCCGCCCTCGCCATGGACGCTCTTACGGCTTTGGCGCTTCGCCAAACCCTACAAAGGCCGACTCTTAGCCGGTCTCCTCCTCACCCTGCTTGCCACTGCCGCAACTCTCGTCTCGCCCTACCTCACCATGCCCCTCATGGACAAGGTGCTCATCCCGTTCCAAAACGGCGCTCCCATCGACCACTCCCACGTCGCCTGGTTGTTAGGCGGACTCGCCGCTGCGGCCGTACTCGCCTGGGCATTGGACTGGGCCAAAACCTACCTCCTCGCCCTGGTCAGTGAGCGCATCGGCTCGGACCTGCGCACCACCACCTACGAACACCTCCAGAGCCTCTCACTCGAATACTTCGGTGGCAAACGCACCGGCGACCTCATGGCGCGTATCTCGTCGGGAAGTGACCGAATCTGCGTCTTTCTATCGTCACATCTGTTGGATTTCGTGACGGACCTGCTGATGCTCCTGATGATCTCGGCCATCCTCATTTCCATCAATCCATGGCTCGCCTTGGTCACTCTGGCCCCTCTGCCCTTCATTGCGTGGCTCATCCAAGTCGTGCGCGAAAAACTCCGTCACGGATTTGACCAAGTCTATCGCATTTGGTCAGAAGTCACCAGCGTGCTCGCCGACACGATCCCGGGCGTGCGTGTCGTCAAAGCCTTTGCCCAAGAACAACGCGAGGCCCAGCGTTTCCGCGAGGCCAACCAACGCAACCTCGCCGTCAATGACCGCGTCAACAAGGTTTGGTCGCTCTTCACTCCAACCGTGACGTTTCTCACAGAATGCGGGCTCCTGGTCGTCTGGGGATTTGGAATCTGGCAGGTTTCTAGGCACCAAATTAGCGTGGGCGTGCTCGTTGCCTTCCTCGCCTACATCAACCGGTTCTACTCGCGACTCGGTTCCATGAGCCGCATCGTCTCGGTGACCCAGAAGGCGGCTGCCGGAGCCAAACGCATCTTCGACATCCTCGACCACGCCTCCAGCATTCCGGAACCCACCCACCCGATCCACCTCGACGATGTGCGCGGCCAAATCACATTGCGCAACGTGAGCTTCCGATACGGCACACGAACCATCCTCCAAGACGTCAATCTTTCCATCGCCCCGGGCGAAATGATTGGCCTCGTCGGCCACAGCGGATCCGGCAAGAGCACCTTGGTCAATTTAATCTGCCGCTTCTATGACGTGGCGGAAGGCTCCATCCTCATCGACGACGTGGACATCCGCTCGCTGCCTGTCTCGCAATACCGGCGCCACATCGGCTTAGTGCTCCAAGAACCATTCCTGTTTTTCGGAACCATCGCCGAAAATATCGCCTACGGCAATCCCGACTCCACCCGCGACGAAATCCTCGCCGCCGCCCGCGCCGCCCATGCCCATGAGTTCATCCTGCGCCTCCCCCAAGGATACGATTCCTTGGTCGGCGAACGTGGCCAAGCCCTCTCCGGCGGCGAACGCCAGCGCATCTCGATTGCACGCGCCCTCCTCATCAACCCGCGCATCCTCATCCTCGACGAGGCGACCTCGTCCGTTGACACCGAAACCGAACTCGAAATCCAGGCGGCCCTCGACAATCTGATCCGCGGTCGTACCACCCTGGCCATCGCCCACCGCCTCTCCACCTTGCGCCGCGCCGACCGCCTCGTCGTGCTCGACCGCGGCCAAGTCGTCGAAGAAGGCCAACACGAACAACTCCTCGCCCTCAAAGGCGCCTATTACCGACTCGACCGCGCCCAAACAAAATTTTTCACCGGTCATGAAGCCTCTGCCGACGACGAGGACGCGGCCGACGGCGTGCGGTCCTCGCTCAAGGAAGTCTAACCTAACCACTCCATGGACCTTCCGCTTCACCGTAACCGCTTCGGACAGCTCGTCTTCACCACCACCGAGGGCATTGAGCACGTGGATGTCGAACCCGCGCGCGCCTTCCCTATCACCGCCCCGCGCGAGGAAATCGCCTTGCTCAGCCGCGACGGCCACGAACTCGCATGGATTCCAAAACTCGACGACCTACCGCAGGCCACGTGTCAGTTAGTAGAAGAGGCCTTGGAGCGCCGCGAATTCATGCCCGAAATTCAAAAGGTACGCGCCGTTTCGGGATATGCCACGCCCTGCACCTGGCAGGTGGATACCGATCGAGGGCCAACCAGTCTGGTCCTCAAAGCCGAGGAAGACATCCGGCGCTTGTCCGCATCGACCCTGCTCATCGTGGATAGCCGCGGCATCCAATTTCTCATCCGCAACCCGGCATCCCTCGACCCCACCAGCCGAAAAATCCTCGACCGCTTCCTCTGAACCCTCATCGCGCCTGCTCGCCTTTGATCAGACCACCCCTTTTCGCAAGTCTCGCAGACTCCAGAGCGAC
>JBDLWH010000241.1:0-3636 GCA_039804325.1 Verrucomicrobiota bacterium | reverse complement strand
GGCCAACCCGTTTGCCAATCCCGAGACGCCATCGTTGGGAATCGATATGGGCATGTTGCGTGGCGTCAAAGGGGTGATCGTAGGGAGAATGATCATCGGATCACCTGCGGCAGCAGCAGGTGTGAGGGCCGGGGATTTGATCCGCAGTTTTGACGGCCGGGAGGTCAGCGATGGCAAGGAACTGCGCCAAATGCTCGCAAAACGTCAGCCAGGCGATCAGGTGAAGCTTGGAGTCGTGCGCAACAGGGAGAGTCTCGAAATCAAGGTGACCCTCAAACGGCGCTACGAGCTTTACGAACCATCACGCTAAACCGGAATCATGAACATCCCGAACTGCATCCTTTCCTCGCTGGTTTTCTGTCAGGTCGTAGCCATGGCCCAGGACGACATTCCCTTGTTGCGCCCCGAAGAACGGCAAGTCGTTGACGCCCAGACCCAAGAATTCAATCAATCGCTTTTACCGGCACTCGCCAAGGCCGCCCAATCGACCGTGCGCATCTGGGCCGGCAACCAGCGCCTCGCTTACGGCACGGTCATCGGTGACGGCCAGCAGATTCTCACGAAGTGGAGCGAACTGGCAGGCGCTGCGGCCAATCTGCGCGTTGTCACGGCCGACGGGGTGGCTTTGGGTGTGAAAGTGGCGGGTGTTTACGCAGACGAGGATCTCGTGGTGTTGGCCATCGACGGGGTTTCCTTGCCCCCGGTGCAGTGGTCATCCGAGGATCCACCACTCGGGGCATTCCTAGCGGCTTGCCAGCCAGATGGTCGCCCGGCCGCGTTTGGGGTGGTGAGTGTGTTAGAGCGGAATTTGCGTGACGCGGATCAGGCGTACCTAGGGGTCGTTGGCATGATAGATTTTCCTGGTCCGGGAGTGAAAATCCGTGAGGTGACCCGCTCATCGGCCGCGTCCGCGGCAGGGTTGAGACCTGGCAACGTCATCCTCCAGGTTGGTGAACGCCCGATTTCTGGCTTGCTAGAACTCAAGAACGCCCTGGTTGGCGTGAAACCAGGAGCCAAGATCGCGCTGCGCGTCCAGACCGGTGCCGGCGAGAAACAAGTCATGGTAGAGTTGGGTAACCGCCCGCCGCTCCCCGATTTTCCAAGCGAGCGGCTTCGCCAGATGGAGCGCATGGGTGGGCCGATCAGCCGCGTGCGAGATGGCTTTGCGCGAGTCATACAGACCGATATGCGGCCGCAACCTGATCAGATGGGCGGCCCGGTTGTCGATTTGAGTGGGCGTGTTGTGGGCATCACCGTGGCACGGGCAGACCGGACGCGCTCGTTCGTCATGCCCGCGAGTGCCGTGGAAAACCTATTGAAAAAAGCGCCGCAAGAGCCATCGGTCGCCCAGGTGCGTATGGGCGACGAGGTGCCCACCCGTCCGGGATTTGAGAGGGGTCAACCTGGGCATCGCCAATGGGAAGACCCGGAACGGATGCGACGCCACGTCATAGAAATGCAGCGCTTACTGGATTTTATGCGCCAGGAAATGCAAGGACTCGAGCCGTGATCTGAGCCCATGGGCGCACTGACGCGGCAATGCCCACGTCGATTCTCCATGCTTGCCCATTGGGCGGATCCGGTTCATGTCACCGCCATGCCGCTCGTCCTTGCTTCCGCCTCTCCCCGCCGTCGTGAACTCCTAGAGCGCGAAGGCTTAATTTTTGAGGTGCTCATTTCCCCAGCCGAGGAAATTCATGATGTCTCGATGGCTCCCGGCGCGCTGTGCGAGTTTAATGCCGTGCTTAAAGCCGTGGCGGTGGCGGCGTGGCGGCCCGATGCCACCGTGATCGGATCGGACACGCTCGTTTTTATCGACGGGGAGGTATTGGGCAAGCCGGTGGATATGATCGATGCGCATGGCATGTTGCGGCGCCTCGCCGGGCGCACTCACCACGTATGCACCGGCGTGTGCGTGATTTTCCCCAATGGCACGCGCAAAGTGTTTCATGACATTTCTGAGGTCACGTTTCTGCCCCTGGAAGACGACGCCATCCATGAGTACTTCACGCGGGTCGATCCGCTCGACAAGGCGGGGGCTTATGGCATTCAGGAGCATGGTGAACGCATCATTGCGGGCATCCGTGGGAGTTACGATAACGTGATGGGTTTGCCCGTGGCCAAAGTCCTCGAAGTACTCGAGATGGAATCGGATTGCGGAGTGCCCGGCCATAGGTGAAGAATCCCTCATGGAGACGCCACACCGGTATCCGCTCATTTTCAACCCTAAGGCCCGCAGCCAAAAAGGTGGAAAAGTGCTCCGGTTTCTCATGGACCATGCCAACCATTTCGCGGTCTATGCCACCAACCACGCCGGCGAGGCCCGAGAACTTGCTGCTCGTTTCGCCGCTGCGGGGGAACCCGTGGTCATCGCCGCAGGTGGCGACGGCACCCTCAACGAAGTGGTCAGCGGTTTGGCAGGGTTCTCGACGGTGCTGGGCGTGTTGCCAGCGGGCACGATGAACGTCTTTGCCCGCGAACTCGGCATTCCCTGCGATTCTCTGGAGCGGGCGTTCGCGGTCATCCAACGTGGGATGGTGCGAGAGGTGGACCTTTTTGCCGCCAACGGCACGCCCTTCCTTCAAATGGCCGGCGTAGGCTTCGATGCCGCCGTTATCGAAGAAACTAGCTGGCAATCGAAAAAGCGCTTAGGACCGCTCGCGTATCTCGTCGCTGCGGTGCGCGTCCTCGGCCAACACCCGCCGACCCTGGAAGTCATCTGCGCCGACGGACGACGCGAGCAGGGCGTAGCCGTGATCGCCGGTAATGGCTCGCTCTACGCCGGACCATTCAATTTTTTTCGCAACGCGGACAATCGAGACTCGAAGCTCGACATGCTCGTTTACAAGGAGTCCGGCTACCGGCTCATCCTCGATTCGTTGCGTGGGTTGGCCACGGGCGGCATCGACCTGATGGCATCGACGAGGTATTTGCAAAGCGAGGCGTTCACGGTGCGGGCGGATCGTGAGCTGCCCGTGGAAGTGGACGGTGAATGGATTGGGCGATTTTCGGAAGTTCACTTCAGGGAAACCGAGCATTGTTTGCGTGTGATGGCCCCGGATGGTGGATTGGCCATCCAAGGGGCAGGCAGCACTTGGAAGTCGCTGGTGCGATGGCCGCTGGGCCAACCGCAACTCCAAACTACCCGCACGCCGTGAAATCACAGACCAAAATCGGCTGGCGTAGCGGGTTCAGGCGCCTGGGGGTTTTCATTTTGGTGGGGGTGCTGGCCTGCGTGATGATCGTGGTTTATGCCAATATCACCGCGATCTGGGCGTCACGAGGGAGGATTTTCACCAAACTGGCCAATGTGCCCCATACCCGGATTGGATTGGTTTTTGGGACCACGGACCGCGTCGCCGGCCGCGAAAACCTCTATTTTCGTTATCGCATCGAGGCGGCCAGCCAGCTTTGGCACGCCGGCAAACTCGAAACGCTCATTGTTTCAGGCGACAATCTTTCCCGTTACTACAATGAACCCAAGGAGATGAAGCTCGCCCTCATCGAGCGCGGCGTCCCAGCATCCCGAATCGTTTGTGACCCGGCTGGCTTGCGCACGCTCGACTCGGTGGTCCGTGCCAAGGAGATTTTCGGTGCCCATTCGATTCTCTTCATCAGCCAACGGTTTCAAAATCA
>JBDLWH010000240.1:0-3118 GCA_039804325.1 Verrucomicrobiota bacterium | reverse complement strand
TGCCGACGTGGACCGGGTTTACTCGCAGCACGGGCTTTGCACCATCGCGGTTTCCGAAGGTATCTCAGACGCCCAAGGCACCGCCATGATCACCAAACTCATGGGCGTGGAAGAACGCGACGACCACGGGAATGTCCAACTCTCCGGTACCGGCGCGCTGGGCGATTTGCTCACCCAAGCGATCAAAAAAGGCCTCGGCCTGAAACGCGTTCGCTCGGATACTTTTGGCTACCTGCAACGGTCGTTCATCGGTTGCGTCTCCGACCGCGATGCGCAAGAAGCCCGCGAAGTCGGCGAAAAGGCCGTCCAATTCGCCATGTGGGATGATGTCGATGGCACGGTGGTCATCCGCCGCCCCGTCCTCGACTACAGCGTGAATTACGAACTTTGCCCGATCAACCTGGTGGCGGGCAAGACGCGCCACATGCCCGACAACTTCATCAATGAAGCCGGCAACGGTGTGACCGACGAGTTCCACAACTATTGCCGACCACTTCTCGGATCGAACTTCCCGCAGGCCCACCGCCTGCGCGCCCCGGTCGTCTCGAAAATCCTCCACAAATAATCCAACCCTCAAGAGATTGGAATCCCTCATGGCCGGCGGAACGCATGTTTCTCCGGCCATGAGTTTTTACGCTGTATTCATCGCTCGCCTTTGGCCTATGCTCAATCCATGGCCAGCGAGCGCGCGTCAGACGAAATTAAAATCTATTTTTTGCCCAACCTGATGACGGCCTGCAACTTGGCCTGCGGGTTTTTTGCGGTGTTGATGATTTTTAAGGGCCTCACCGAGGTGCAGGTCGAATCGGTGAAAGGTGCCCTCTCTGCCAAGGAATACTACGACTTCACTCGCAGCTATTACGAATACGCCATCCTCTTGATTTTTGGCTCATGCTTGTTCGACCTGCTCGATGGTCGCCTCGCCCGCCTCGGTGGCCATGATTCGCCGTTCGGGCGCGAATTCGATTCGCTCGCCGACATCATCTCGTTTGGCATGGCACCCGCCCTGCTCTTGTCGCGCGCCGTGCTTTTCCCACTGCCCAAAAACATCGGCTGGGCCATCGCTCTGATCTATCTGGTGTGCGGCGCCATGCGTCTCGCCAAATTCAATTGCTTGGCCGCCCTACCCAAAAAGCCCGGGGAATCGTCGGACTTCCGTGGCCTGCCTATCCCGATGGCCGCCGGATTCATCGCGTCGCTCACGTTTTTACTCATCGATTTCTACCAGAATGACCACGAACTCGGAGTCTGGAAATTTTTATTAGCAGGGGCGATGTTAGGGCTTTCCCTGTTGATGATCAGCGATATTCGCTATCCAAGCTTCAAAAAAGTCGGCTGGCGCACCCGTGGCACTCTCGGTGCCATCATCATCGCCGTGCTGCTACTCTATATCACGGTGCAGTTCCGCTATGTCATGCCCGTGGTGCTTTTTAGCGTCTATTTGATATACGGCATGGTTCGCCCGTGGATTTCCCAAAAAATGCGCAAGGAAATCGAGGTGGAATCAGAGGCTGATGAGTATCCCGAATATCCCGCTGCCACGCCCCCCGATACCAAGCCGCAGGCATGACGTCAGGATTCCTCATTTGTCGTTGCGCATTCCCGTAGCTCACTGAAACTCCAACGCGTCCACGCGATCCATGGCTCTGTCCGACACTGATCACTCGTTTCATGCTTGCGCCCAGGGCGGTTGGCCCGAAGTGGCCGCTCACCAGTGGAACGATTACCACTGGCAACTGCGCAACCGCGTGGCCACTTTGGCTGCGCTTGAAGCCCGCCTCACCCTAACCGACTCTGAGCGCGCTGGGGTCCAACTGGCCGGGCACAAGCTGGCCATGTCGATCACTCCGCATTTTTTCAACCTGATTGATAGGGACGACCCGGATTGCCCTATCCGCCGCCAGGTTATTCCACGCATCGAGGAAGGCCGCATCGCGCCGGAAGAACTCGCCGACCCCTGCGGCGAAGACGCCCACATGCCGGTGCCAGGGCTCGTCCATCGCTACCCCGACCGCGTCCTCTTTCTCGTGACCGACCGGTGTGCGTCATATTGCCGTTACTGCACGCGCTCGCGCGTCGTCTCGGGGGTGGGCGATCAACACCTTGAAACCCAGTGGGAAGCGGCATTTCGATACCTGGAAAAATCGCCGCAAGTGCGCGACGTGTTGCTATCCGGGGGTGATCCATTGTTATTTTCCGATGAGCGCCTTGACCACATCCTGACCCGCCTGCGGGCCATTCCGCATCTGGAGTTGCTGCGCATCGGCTCGCGCATTCCGATTTTTTTGCCGCAGCGGATCACCGCAGCTCTTTGCGCGATGCTTAAAAAGCACCACCCGCTGTTTCTTTCCATCCACGCGAATCACCCGCGCGAACTCACCTCCGAAACGCGCGATGCTCTAGGCCGTCTCGCCGATGCGGGTATTCCGCTGGGAAACCAAAGCGTCCTGTTGCGCGGCGTGAACGACTCGCTTGACGTCCATAAGTCGCTGGTTCACAAGCTTATCATGTGCCGAGTGCGCCCGTATTACCTCTACCAATGTGACCTCATCAACGGCTCGTCCCACCTGCGCTGCCCCGTGGCTGATGGCGTCGCCATCATCGAAGGGCTCCGCGGCCACACCACCGGCTACGCCGTCCCACAGTTCGTCATCGATGGCCCCGGCGGCTATGGCAAAATCCCTATCAACCCAAACTATCAATCTGTGGACTCGCCTGACCATCTGACGCTGCGTAATTTTGAGGGCCACATCTTCGAGTATCCGGACGCATCAACGAGGGCGCGCGACCCGATGCTCTGAGATGGTCCGTGGCCAAGGTCACCCGCTCATCCCATTGCGCTTGCCCTCGCGCCCCGGAGCTTTCACATTCCGCGCTTCCCCACGCCCGCCGCTGATGAACCGACTTTTCGTTGAAAAAAAAGCCTCCCACCACGCTGAGGCCCGCGCCATGCTCCATGACCTCCGTGAATCGCTCGGCCTGCCGGGATTGCGCGATGTGCGCGTCCTCCAGCGCTACGACCTCATGGGCCTCACCGAGAGTGAGTTTCAGGATGCGGCCACTCATGTGCTCTCCGAACCACAGGTGGATGAACTCTCCACCACCGTGATTCTAGGCG
>JBDLWH010000239.1:0-4627 GCA_039804325.1 Verrucomicrobiota bacterium | reverse complement strand
GCGCGATCTACCTCGCCCAAGCCCATGGCATCAAAGCCTATGGATTCGCCGCTCAGGACGTCGAACCCCAAGCCGGCCTCAAAACCAAACTGCGCGAAATCGGTGCCCGCGTGAAAATGTGGCTCGATGTGAATTTTCTCAAGACTCGCCCGCTTTACCTCGGCGAGAAGATCAAATTGCCCCCGTAGAACGAATTTGTTATTTGCGGTTTCTTATCTGATTGCTAAAACAAGAGGACTTCATGTGCTGCGTTGCGGCATGGCTTGGAACGATTTTTCGCATACCTCGGATGTACACGCATAAAATGCAACTCGTACGCGACACGTGGAAGCGTTTTCGCGCGGCTCTCCAGATCCTCGCCAAGTCGGAGCAAGGGCCAATGGCCATGGTTTACGCCGCCTGCTTGGTCATCATGATGCTCGCCATCAATGGCTTGAATGTCCTTAACAGCTTCGTGGGACGCGAGTTCATGACGTCCATCGAACACAAGAATCTATCGGGTTTCCAACACCAGGCCGTCCTTTATGCGCTCGTGTTTGGCGCATCCACCGTGGTGGCCGTCTTCTATCGCTTTACCGAAGAACGCCTCGGCATCCTCTGGCGCGAGCAATTAACGTGGCGCCTCACGGAAGCCTACCTCACCAAGCGCGCGTATTATCGGCTAGACAGCGCCACGGGCGTCGCCAATCCCGACCAGCGCATCGCCGAGGATATTCGGGCGTTCACCACCACGACGCTTTCATTCACGTTGTTAATCGTGAATGGATCTCTGACGGCGATTTCGTTTTCTGGTGTCTTGTGGAGCATTAGCCCGATGCTTTTTTGCGTAGCGGTCATGTATGCGGTTTGCGGATCAGTTATCACTGTGTGGCTGGGCAAACGCATGATCCGCTATAACTACGACCAACTCGACATGGAGGCGAACTTTCGCGCCGAACTCATCCATGTGCGCGAAAATGCCGAATCCATCGCCTTGGCCCATCGCGAAGGACGCTTTAGCGCGCGCTTGAAAGCGCGACTTAGCGATCTAACGGGAAACTTTCGGCGCATCATACAAATCAACCGCAACCTTGGGTTTTTCACTACTGGCTATAACTACTTCATCCAGATCATCCCGGCGCTCATCATCGCGCCCATGTTCATCAAAGGCGATGTGGAGTTTGGCGTCATCACCCAATCCACCATGGCATTCGGCGCTCTGTTAGGCGCGTTTTCGCTAGTTGTGACGCAATTTCAGTCGATATCGGCCTTTACGGCCGTGACGGCGAGGTTGCATTTGCTCAGTGACGCGATAGGCAAAGCGCACTGCGTCAAGCATTGCTTGATGACGGTTGAGGAACAACCGGATCGCGTGGCCTTCGAGAATGTGACGTTACCATCAGCAGATAGGAGCCATCTGCTGGTAGAAAACTTGACCATTGAGATTCTGCGCGCGTCCAGATGGTTGATCACAGCGGCGGAAGACGCTCAAAAAATAGCCTTTTTTCGGGCGACGGCCGGGTTATGGGATTGCGGCGAGGGAACCATGGTTCGGCCTGGATTTGAAGACATTCTGTTTTTGCCTGAACGGCCCTATCTGCCGCCGGGCACGTTGCGAGACGTCCTGTTACGCACTGGCATGGAATCTGTTACCACGGATATTGAGATCACCGAGGTGTTGCGTAAGTTGGGTCTGGAGGACATTGTTGCGCGCGCCGGTGGGTTAGGCGCTGACAAGGATTGGGACGATGTGTTTTCGATTGGCGAACAACATCTCTTGTCCGTCGCGCGGCTCTTCCTTGCCCGACCCGCCTTCGTCTTGCTCGACCGGCCAGGCAGCTCATTGCCCACCTCACAAATCGACGCCATCCTCGACATGCTCACCGCTCAAAATATCGGCGTTGTCGTGCTGGCAAAAAATGGCGAATCACGCCTCCCGTATGATTTCCACCTTGATTTCAAAGCCGATGGCAAATGGACCGTTCACCACGAATCCCAGCATGCTAACCGAGCTGGTCTCAACGACTTGAGTTGCTGAATGAGGTCGTTCTCCACCCATTGAACATGATGAAAAACCTGACAGAAGCGGCGGTGAGTTTTCCCATTCGGATTGCCAGTCCATCGGGCCTGAGTGTTGAGCTCAATGCCAATGGATCGATACGGCGCATGGACCATGGTGACATCATGCTCAACGTTTTTCTGGCTAACGAGGTTGAGGGCGGTCCCGCAAATATCTATCTTAGGCTACACGAGGGGGCTCAGGTAACATCCATTCCGCTCCTTGGGCCTGCCAGCCCCGCGAGTTATCATATCCACGAGCGCGGCATGGTGGCCACGGGCGTGTGGGGAGATCTTGTGTTTCGTTTGCGATTGTTATTAGCGGAATCAGCCCCCGTGTGGTTCTGGCATGTGGAATTGGAAAATACCGGCACGCAGGCCGTCACGTGTGATCTGATTCTCGCCCAGGATCTTTCTCTCGCTCATTACGGTGCCGTGCGCCTCAACGAATACTATGTGAGCCAATATGTTGACCACACGCCCCTCGATCATCCTCACTGCGGCTTGGCTGTCGCCTCGCGCCAAAACCAATCCATGGGTGGGCGCTGCCCGTGGGCGCTCATCGCCTCGATGGGACGTGGCGTGGCTTTTGCCACCGACGCGCTTCAGTTTCACGGGCTAGCGACGCGCGCGGGCGCTGAGCCCCGAGGGCTCACGGATGGCCTGCCCAGCAAACGACAACAACACGAGCACTCCATGGTTTCCATCCAGGACGAGCGTTTTACGTTAGGGTCTAACGCAAAATCGCAACGCGGGTTTCTCGGGTGCTTTGTGCCGGATAAACCGACCGCGACGAGCGCGGCGGACGTGGGTGTGATCGCCGGCGCTCTGGCGCTACCAGAAGCCATTGCCCCGCCATGGCCAAAGGATGCCGCGCCGATGCGCCCGGTGGCCAGCCTGTTTTCCACCGCAGAGTTGCTAGCATCGAGTGATCTCGACGCAGGGCAAATCCGCGGGCTTTTTCGAGCGCCCACGCGTCACGTGGAATGGGAAGACGGATGCGAGCAATCGTTTTTTACGGCCGAGGGCAGCCATGTTGTCATGAAAGCCAAGGAGCGGCGGGTGCTGCGCCCTCACGGGCATTTGCTGCGTACCGGCGGCATGCTCACCCCCGATGAATCCGCCCTGACCACCACGGTTTGGATGAACGGCGTGTTTCATTCCATGGTCACCCAGGGCCATGTGAGCATCAACCGCTTCCTCTCGACCTGTCACAGCTACCTCGGGCTGTTCCGCAGCCATGGCCAGCGAGTTTTTGTGGAGTTAGACGGCGCATGGAAGTTGCTAGATATGCCATCCGCATTTGAAATGGCGCTCGATTCTAGCCGCTGGATCTACAAACACCCGGGTGGCATGATCGAAGTGGTGGCCACCGCACCCGACAACCGTCACGCACTCGGACTAACGATAACGGCGTTAGGTGGCCCGCCTGTGAGATTTCTGACAACCTATCATGTCGCCATCAATGGTGATGACGGCAGCACGGCCACCCCGCTCTGTTGGAAAGGGGACGCCTCCTCGGTGCGCATTACCGCCGCATGCGAGAGCGACGTCGGTCGCCGCTTCCCGAATCGGGATTTCGCCATCACGGCGACGCCAGGGACAGTGATAGAATCTATCAGCGGTGATGAAGGGATATTTGCCGACGGCGTGTCGCGCGCCCAGCCATTTCTTTGTTTTGTGACAGCCCCCACACTTACTGCGGGATGGGTCATTGAGGGTCACCTCGTGGATGCTCCCGAACCTCCCGCCGGACGTATGTGGAAGGACATCATGCATGGCATGCAAATCACCGCGCCGCCGATGAGCGCGCTGGCACCTGCCGCCACCCGCATCGCCGAGATCATGCCTTGGTTCATCCACAATGCGCTGGTTCACTATCTCTCGCCTCGTGGGCTTGAGCAGTATTCCGGCGGTGGCTGGGGGACGCGCGATGTCTGCCAGGGGCCGGTAGAATTGTTGCTCTCGTTGGGTCACTTTGTGCCGGTACGCGATTTGTTATGCCGGGTGTTTCGCCAACAAAACGCTGATGGCGACTGGCCGCAGTGGTTTATGTTTTTTGATCGCGAACGCAACATCCGCCCAGACGATTCCCATGGCGACATCGTCTATTGGCCAGTGCTGGCCCTCGCCCAGTATCTTTGTGCCACGGGCGACGCTGGGTTGTTAGATGAGCCGTTGCCATTTTATCATGCTGCGGGTGACGCCGCCGCCGAGACGCGCACGCTTTGGGAGCATGTTGAACGCGCCCTCACCGTGATGCGCTCGCGCGTTATTAACGGCACGCATCTAGCAGCATACGGGCATGGCGATTGGAACGATTCCCTGCAACCGGCGCGGCCCGACATGCGTGAGCAGCTATGCAGTTCATGGACTGTTACTCTCAACTATCAGACATTCACCACAATGGGTCGGGCGTTTCGGAGGCTAGGCCAGACGGCTCGCGCGCTGGAATTCGAGGCCATGGCCGGTCACATTCTCGATGAATTTCAACGCGTGCTCATCACGGACGACGTGGTGGCGGGCCTCGTGCATTTTCACGATGACGGGACTCACGAGCATTTGTTACACCCGAGGGATGGGACCACCG
>JBDLWH010000238.1:0-4486 GCA_039804325.1 Verrucomicrobiota bacterium | reverse complement strand
CACGCCCGGCCAAATACGTCTCCATTGATGCTTCCACCCCAAATTTTCCAACGACACGCCTCGGGGCATTGCCCGGCGCATCAGCTCCCACGTCCTCGCCGGTAAACCCAATGAGGTGAGTGGCGAGATTGGGTGCGGTATACCAACGTTTGATCGAATGCTGAAACTCAAACCCTTGAATCCAATAGGTGTCAACGGCTTCACGCAACGGATCGATCACATCCTCAGGAAGATCCTTGGCAATGGGCACCCATATCCCCTTGCTCATTTCAATCTTGTCGCGCAATTCCTTGCGCTGCATCCCAAGCGGTCGTGCTAACAGGTCCACTGTATAACTCAGATGCTCCTTGACGATGGCATCCGCAGTATTACAGGCGAGGATTTCCCCACGCAGCGCATCGATTTTCTTGCGTTGTTTGCCTGCATCGAGCTGGTTCCAGCCGGGTTGCTCACTAGCTTTTCGATAGGCTAACCCATAACTTGCCAACTTGGCATCGTACAAGTGGTTCTTATCCACATAGACCGTGGAGACCGGTATGCTTTTGGCCAACGGTTCTTCGCGCCGGTCCACGATCATGCCACGGATGGCCGGGAGCTTCTCGACCCGGTGAAACGCCTTGCGTGAATTCGCGGCATAATGGTGGCGATCCACTAATTGAATCTGCACCAATCGGCCCGATAACACACTGAGCCCGATCACCAGGATCGAGCACAATATGATGCAGCGGGTATGAAAGGACGCAAACACTAGGATGAAGGAGCGGCGGAAGCAACGGACCTGCGATTCATCATCGCAGGATTAATCGTTTCAATAGAGGAGAGGGAAATCGGACGCAGCGTCGAGCCATTGTCCACTAGTTGCTTGCGAATCACATAGCGGTTGAGCAATTGGTCCATGCGCATCTCGGTGTTGCGTATATCTAACCGGCAATGTTCGATATTCTGCTCAATCGCGTCAATTTCCCGAGTGACCTTGATTTGACTGTTTTTATAGAAACCATGAAGCACCCCGCCCGCAGCGGCAATAGCAGCACCTAACACAAGTGCCAGAATGGGAAATATGGATGTGCGTGGTTCGTTGCGGCGACGATTCATGGCTTTTGGGCAATTAGCTGTGCAACCCGCAGTTTGGCACTGCGAGCTCGCGGGTTGAGGGAGATTTCGGGTGCTCCGGGCATCACGGCTTTCCGGGAAAGCAGTTGGAATTGATAGTCGGGATTGGGCCGGGCTTCGGGCCACCCGGGGGCGTCGATCCATGGCGTCGAGCGATGCCGTAGGAAGCGCTTCACCATGCGATCCTCTAAGCTGTGAAAGGTGATAACTAACAACCGCCCACCTGGTTTGAGCACCTTGGGCACAGCGGCAAGCGCGGCACCCAGCGATTCGAGTTCCTCATTGACGGCCATGCGGATGGCTTGAAATGCCCGCGTAGCGGGATGAAGGCGCCCGTGGCGTCCGACGGTCTTTTCGATGCAGGCGGCGAGTTCAAGGGTGGTGACAAAGGGCCGGATCGACCGATACTTCACGATGGCCGAGGCGATGCGCCGCGCCTTGGGTTCTTCTCCGAGTTCAAAAAGAATGCGAACCAGATCGGCCTCGGCCCATTGGTTGACCACTTGCGCGGCAGTGCGCGGACTGGACGGGCCCATGCGCATATCTAACGGCCCATCGCGCATAAAGGAAAACCCGCGCTCGGCAGCATCAAGTTGGCGCGATGAAACCCCCAAATCCAAGAGCAACCCATCGGCCAACTCACCTTGCCGAATCGAGGGGCTCTCCTCTAGCCGCGAGAAATTGCCCTCCCAAGTCGTGAAGTTTTGCCCATAGCGAGTGAGGCGCGTGCGAGCGTGGAGCAATGCCTCAGGGTCACGGTCAACACCTAACACCCTAGCCCCTGCGTTGAGAAAAATCTCGCTGTGTCCCCCCCCACCTAAAGTGCCATCAATGATATATTTGCCGGGAGCCGCCTCCATCCAGGCGGCCGTCTCCTGTGGAAATACCGGCACATGGTAATCCCCCGCTCCCGCCACCTCACTGGAAGAAAGGCGACTCTGCGCCAGCATCCCGACAGCCACCACGGCGCGATGACCCGTCGCATTCAACGGGGGCCCCGCTGGGTCAAGGGCCGCCTCTGGGCACCCAAAAACATGGTGAGCGGTGCGCGCGCACAAGCAGCCAGCGGCCGCGCGAACCAACCTGACGAAGCACGCAATAAGCTCTGTCCCGAGAGACACGTTGCGCCTATCCCCAAAAAACCTCGGATGCCGCGCCGACAACCAGCCAGGCGCGTCGCGGACATCCGTTTGCTTCAATGCTCCCATCCCTGTCCCTAGGGAATCCGCATATCCACGAAAAAAAATTGCCAGCCACCCTCCATCACCCATGACACACGCGTCCGTCGACACTCCGTGCCGCGCTCGCGTTGACTGTTTCGTTGGGATAAACCACATGGTGCGTTTCGGTGGGAATAATGTGTTGCGATCAGTTAGAAAATGCCCAGATCGTCATCTTCCACTTGGTTGGTTTCGATTTCTAACATGACTTCAAAATTTGTTTTGCTCCAGATTTGGAAATAGTCTCCACGGCCGACTAGCGCCACATCGCCATCGGCTTTGATCTCGGCCTGTTCGCTCAAATCTTTGGGAACGAGAAGCTTACCCTGATCATTGAGCGTCGCCTCGCGGCTCAGCATCGCAAGCTTGCCCAGCATTTCACCCTTCTTCTTCTCCGTCATCCTCTCGTCATTCAAGATCAACCCCACCTTTTTGTCGTAGGCCGCCTGACTGAGCACCTTGACCAGCGGCATCCCGTGCTCCTTGGAAAATAACAGCAACAACGACTCTCCTCCCGCCGGCCGCCACGACGTCTGTATGGAAACCCGAAATTTCGGGTCCATTTTGCCAGCTTTAAAGCCCTTGTAAGGTTGGTTGGTACGGTTCACTTGAGACGTTGACGTCACGTCACGTCAGCCTGCGCAGCGTGCACTGAAACACACCGGCATCAAGGACAAACTATTCGACCGAGAAAAAATTAGAATCACTGATAACCAACGAGTCACAGATAATCATGCGGTAAAACCACCGCGCCAACTTCGTCACCCTGCCCGATCGAAGAAGTTTTTTTAGAAAATCGCAACCGATTGATCAATTTCTAGCCATTTTACCGCCCCGGTGTATTTGGCGAACAAGCGCCGGGGTGGCCGTTTTAAATTGTCACTGATCACTGATCATTTGTCTGTCACTCTATCAATAGGATTTGCACGGGTGGTCCGCTCGGCTCCCCCGCCGTCAGATTTTGGTGGAATAGGTCTCGCCGTCGGCAGCAACTGTCGAGGATTCCTCGGTAGTTGAAAGCTCACTCGGCACATCTCCAAGCGCGGCGTATCGGTTAAATCATGACGCGCGTATCACGATCATGCAGGCTATGCGTGACTGGGGGTTTTGACTAAATTCAAATCCTAGTGGCAGCAATCGAGCCCTATCGAGCACCCCTCACCCCCTAATCCCATGACACACGCCATTCCAATCAAACCATTCCGGCCTCGCGTGACCCACCCCGGCATCACCCAGGCCAAACACTACCTGCACCTCACTTTCATCAGCGGGCCCAAGGTGCTGCTTACCTCGCACATCAGCATAAAATGTGCCGCGCTCATGGGGATCATGTGCATGCCGTCCCTGCTTTTCTCATTTATCCTCACCATCCCAAGCATCATTTTCCAATCGCCTCAGCAACAAGCGTACTTCTATTTTTCCAAAGTGCTCGAAGCTGACCCCTCGCGCTGGATCGTTCTTGGCCTCGCGGGCCTCTGCGCACTCATGTCGTTAGCCATCCCTGCCACGGCCCCACAACCGAATAATCCTTTCGACCTTTGAGAGTTTTGCTTGATTGTCCGCTCATCCCAGAGCATACCACTGCGCGTCACACAGACCAACGGAGGGGTGGTAGAGTGGTCGATTGCGCCGGTCTTGAAAACCGGAGAGCCCGCAAGGGTTCCGTGGGTTCGAATCCCACCTCCTCCGCCATAAAACCCTTGAAAACAAAGGGTTACAGCTTGAAAGCCGGTTGCTTTCGCTAGACCCGCCCGTCATCCAAAGTGCGCCAAAAAGCACGAATAAGGGGGGCGAACTGGTTACCTTTTGGTTACCCACTCAGCGTGACCTAACCACGCGCAGCGGCCACGCCATTCCTGCGGTCAGGTTCGTCACCCGCACGTCATTCACATGATCGGTTACCTGCGTGAGGACTGTGAGCGGCCATGTTCGCGTCGAACCATGAGCATCGGCAGCAATGAGTCGCGGAGGGCGGTGGGTTCTTGGTTTTGGGGAATTCTTCAGCGCCAACGGCGCGAAATACGACAGCCCAGGGCAACGCCCTGGGTCTGACGGGTAAAAATGATTCCCTGCCCTGAAGGGGCGTAACAAGGGCGGGCACAAGCTTTGGGTCGCCCCTTCAGGGCTTGGGGGATTTGGTGGGCGGGCTCCCA
>JBDLWH010000237.1:0-4449 GCA_039804325.1 Verrucomicrobiota bacterium | reverse complement strand
ACACACCGTTTTCCAGCCGCTAGCCATCGTGCATCTCCCCGAAATCTTGGCTGACGACGCACCCATCGAAGCGCCCATTCCCCCATCGAATCTCCAACCCCATACCTCATGCAACACATCCTTATCAAACTCCAGCGCGACGAAGAAATCGCGCGTTTCCTAGAATCTAATGGCTTCACCGTTGAGTCCCTTGCCAACGACGTTTTCCGCGTCCAACGCCACGATGAACTCCCGGTTTTCCTCAAAGTCGATGAGCAACAAATCTACTTCGAGATCGACCTTGGTAACATCGACGCCATCCTCACCCAGGAGCTATTGTTCTCGCTGCTCGCTCTCAATACCGAAATCCTACCCGTCAGCACTGGCATCGACACCAGCAACACGGATGACCATAGGCTCGTCCTCGTCGAAAGCCGCGAAACCGGCGATCTTTCCGACCATGAACTTCTCGCCGTCTTCGACGCCCTCGAACTCGCCGTGGACCGCGTCACCGAAATCCTCAGCCCATCGTTCCATTCCTAATCCCTTCCTCCCATGAGCATATTTTCACGCATATTTAAAATTGGCCAAGCCTCCGCTAACAAGGTGGTAGAAAGTTTCGAGAAGCCCGAGCTGATGCTCGAACAAGCGATCGCTGACAAAGAAAAGCAGATCCGTGAGGTGAAGCAATCGGTCCAACAAGTGATCGCGACCGAACGCCAAACCAAGGCGCAACTCGAAAAAGAAAAAGCCGAGAAATTCCAATGGGAGCAGAAGGCCGAGGCGGCGATGCGCGCTGGGAGAGAAGATTTGGCCGTGAAGGCGCTCGAGCGTGCCAGCGAGCACGAGAGTCGCGCCGCGGCGCTGGAGCCGAACTGGCAAGGCCAGCAATCCTCGGTTGCCGAGCTCAAACAGGAAGTGATCAAGATGGAAGCCGAAGTCGCGGAATACCGTCGCAACAAGGATTTCATCATCGCTCAAAGCAAGGCCGCCCAAGTTAAAAAAGACATCTACGAAGCCAAGGCCAAAATGACCTCCAAGCGCGGCCCAGACGACCTGATGGCTCGCATGAAGGCCAAAGCCGAACGCCAAGGATACGAAGCCGACGCCGCCAAGGAAATGGCCGACAACTCCGGCGCAACCCGCCTCGAAGATGAGTTCAAATCACTCACCGCCGGCGCCGGCAATCCAGATGTGCAGGCCAAGCTCGACGCCCTCAAAGCCAAGCTCGGAACGACCAGCCCCGGCTAACGCATCGCGATGTCACCCACCACACCGAGTGCTGCGCCAGCCGGGAGGCATGTCCTTGCCGAGTTGACCGGCTGTCCAGCCACGGTGTTGAATGACGTCGCCGGTTTGGAAACTGGCTTCCGCCACTGCGCGCAGCAGGGCGGAGCCACGCTGATCTCGTCACATTTCCACCACTTTACGCCGCAAGGCGTCAGCGGCGTGGTCGTCATTGCCGAGAGCCATCTGACCGTCCACACGTGGCCTGAGCACGGCTACGCGGCGGTGGATGTCTTTACGTGTGGACGGCCGGAAGTGGCAGAATCGGTGATGGAACTCATCATTGCCTCGCTCCAGGCCGTGACGGTTCACC
The DNA here is from genome assembly GCA_039804325.1 of Verrucomicrobiota bacterium. Classification (GTDB taxonomy): domain Bacteria; phylum Verrucomicrobiota; class Verrucomicrobiia; order Verrucomicrobiales; family Akkermansiaceae; genus Luteolibacter. The sequence goes on along the minus strand of JBDLWH010000237.1, from coordinate 2,870 downwards.
GGACATCCTTCGATCGCGGGCCGGACGTGATCGCGCAGCGACTCCCCGAACGCAGATGACCGAAAGCCTAGCAGATCGCTCGTGCGCCGGGGTTTCCGCCCTGCGCAAGTCACTCCTTGCCCAACACGGATGCGAGGCCATGGAGCTCGACTACGAACTCAAACTCGTCCTTTTCCTCACCGCTCGTATCGACGCCGATACCAACCACTTAGAAAATGAATTCGCCGCCGCCGTGGCCCGCAAAATCGATTGGTCCCCCGCACACGACCGACTGCTAGATGCCCGTGTCCTCGCCCAACCGAGCTACGATTTGTCGGCTTTGAGATTTGGGAAACAACACGCGGCTTGGGGGGAACAATTATTTCGAGTGGCAGCGGGCATGGTGTTAGCCGATGGCACCATCCATTCCGACGAGCGACTCTTTTTGAGCAACTTGTCGTATCAACTCCTCAACGGCGACTCTGCCCGCGCGACACAAATCCTCGCCAGACTAGAATCCGGCGAAGACGAACCCGCCCTGCCTATCCCGGCAAAAATGCCCAAGGAAGATCTGCAAACCTGCCTCGCAGAACTCACTAAATTGGCCGGTCTTGCCACCGTCAAAGGCGAAATTGAAAGCCTCGTGCGTTTCCTAGAAATCAACAAAGCCCGTGAGCAGCACGACCTCAAAGGCGCGGCGATGTCGCTGCACATGGTGTTTTCCGGCAACCCCGGCACCGGAAAAACCACCGTCGCTCGCATCGTTTCACGCATCTTTTCCGCTCTCGGCGTCCTAGACAACGGCCACCTCGTCGAGACCGACCGCCTCGGCCTCGTCGGCCAATATGTCGGCCACACCGCCAAAAAAACCGACGATTTGGTTAACCAAGCCCTTGATGGCGTGTTGTTTGTGGACGAAGCGTATGCTCTGGTTTCTGGCGGGGAAAACGATTTTGGCCGCGAGGCCATCGACACGTTGGTCAAGCGCATGGAAGACTTCCGCGAGCGACTCATCGTCATCGTTGCCGGCTATCCCGACGACATGAAGCGCTTCATCGACACCAACCCCGGCTTGCAGTCACGGTTCACCATTCATTTGAACTTCGAGGACTATGCGCCACCCGAGTTGGTCGCCATCTTCAATGGCTTCTGTGCCAAAAACCAATACTCCCTGGCCACCGAGGCCCAAAGCGCACTCGAATCGCGCATCGCCAACGATCTCAAAACCGCCGGGCGAGGATTTGGCAACGGCCGCCACATGCGCAATCTCTTCGAGAAAGCCATCCGCAAGCACGCCGTGCGCCTGTGCCTGCGCAAACGCGAGTGGACCAAGGACGAACTCACCGAACTCACCACCGAAGATCTCTCGTGAGATCCCCCCTATCGCTCGACTTTTAGGAGTCGCCACCACCAGCCGTGAATCACCGGCGATTCGGGATTCACGGCTTGAAATCAGGGATGCTCACCCTTGATCAATCATCTTTTCGGTCTTGGCGTCGATGATGGTGAATCGCTCACGGTTGAGCCCTGGATCCGAGCGGAAAATCAATCGGCCTGAGTGCGAGCGCTCAAGTTCACCTAACAACTTGGAGTCCTCGCTTTTGAATCGGTTGAGCACCTCGGAGTTGACGATGACGATGATGTCGCCGACGGCATCCCGGTGCTTTTGGATCACCGTGTTGAGGCGACGCTGGATTTCCACCGACATGGTCATGGTCGTTTTCACTCGACCGCGGCCCTGGCAATACGGGCATGGCTCATACATCGAATCCCTCAGCGATTCGTTGAGCCGCTGACGCGTCATCTCCATCAGGCCAATCGCCGAAATTTGGAGCACCTGGGTCTTGGCCTTGTCCTTCTTGAGGCGGTCCTTGATGATTTTATAGACCGTTTGTTGGTCCTTGCGGTGGCGCATGTCGATCAGGTCGATGACAACGAGTCCGCCGATATTGCGCAACCGCAGTTGGCGGGCAACCTCGCGCGCGGCTTCAATGTTGGTTTCGAGAATCATCTTATCCACGTCCTTCGAACCTCGATTCCGCCCGGTGTTGACGTCGATGGCGATCAACGCCTCGGTTTCATCAATCACAATGTAGCCACCACAGGGCAACCACACTTGTCGCGAAAACGCCTCGTCAATCTGCTTCTGAATCCCGATGCGTTCAAAAATCGGTTGCGAACTGCTTGGCATGTGATGAACCCGCCGCTTCGCCCGGCGGGAGATTTTACCAGCAATTTCGCGGATGACCTCGGTGGTTGCCGCGTCGTCGCAGAGAATCTGGTTGATTTCATCGGTGAGAAAATCCCTGGCGGTGCGTTCAACCAGGCCCGGCTCCTGAAATATGCACGCAGGCGCTGGATTGGTCGCGCGCCTGTCCTCGATCTCGTCCCATTGTTCCAGCAACATCGCCAAATCCCTCACAAAATGGCGCGCCCGCGTCCCTTGCGCGATGGTTCGCATGATGATCCCCATGCCTTCTGGCACCGATAGCTTTTGAACGATCTTACGCAGCCGCGCCCGTTCCTTCGGGTCCTCAATTTTGCGCGAAATCCCGAATTGCTCGGTGTAGGGCATGAGCACGAGGTAGCGCCCAGCTAGCGATATGTTGGTGGTCACACGCGGCCCCTTGGTGCCGATTGGCCCTTTGGAAACTTGAATGACAATTTCCGACCCTACCGGATAGATATCAGGAATGTCCTTAGAACTGATGCTACGCGATTTCTTCTTCTTCGAGTTTTCTCGTTGAATCTCCTCTAGCCCGGCGTCCAGTGCGGCCGGTATCGCATCCCAAAAGTGCAGAAAGGCATTTTTGTCCAGGCCGATGTCCACGAACATCGCTTTGAGCCCAGATTCGATGTTTTTGACGCGCCCCTTGAAGATGCCACCGACG
>JBDLWH010000236.1:0-6627 GCA_039804325.1 Verrucomicrobiota bacterium | reverse complement strand
AAAGTCGCGATTCCCAAAGGCAGCCTGCAGGAGCCGACCATTGAGCTCCTTTCCAAGGCTGGCTACGAGGTTTATGTGTCGTCACGCGGGTTGCGCCCAAGTTCAAACGACCCTGACCTCGATCTCTTTTTGATCCGCGCCCAAGAGATTGGTCGCTATGTCGGGCAGGGGTTTCTCGATTGCGGCATCACCGGCTACGATTGGGCATACGAGAACGAGGTGGACCTGATTGATTTGGGGGAGTTGCCGTATTCACGAGCCACGACGCGTCCGACGCGCTGGGTTTTGGTGGTGCCGGAGGATTCACCAATCCGCAAGCCCGAAGATCTGGAAGGCAAGCGCATCGCCACGGAAGGGGTGGGCATCACCAAGCGCTACCTCAAGGAGCGCGGCATCTCGGCGGAAGTCGAGTTTTCCTGGGGTGCCACCGAGGTCAAAGTCCCGGATTTGGTGGATGCCATCGTGGACGTCACCGAAACCGGCTCGTCGATCAAGGCTAACCGCCTGCGCATCGTGGACACATTGCTCACGTCGTTTCCGCACTTTTACGCCAACCCTGCCGCGGCCATGGATCCTTGGAAAAAGGAAAAGATGGAACGCATCGCGTTGCTGCTTAAAGCCGCGTTGGGTGCCCGTGGCAAAGTAGGACTCAAGATGAATCTTCCCAGTGCGCGATTGCCCGAACTTCTCGAGAAGCTTCCATCGCTGCGCCGCCCGACGGTTTCCAGCCTGTCTGAGGATGGCTGGCTGGCCGTTGAGACGGTCATTGACGAAATCGTCGTTCGCGACATCATCCCCGAGTTGAAGCGCCTCGGGGCAGAGGGGATCATCGAGTATCCTCTCAATAAAATTGTCCCTTGAATTTTTCACCGCAAACCAACCGCAACCGCCATGGGCTCCATCAAGAAACGCCGAAAGACTAAAATTAACAAACATAAGCGCAAAAAGCGCATGAAGCAGAACCGCCATAAGAAGCGTCTCCGCTACAAGTCCTGATTTTCAGGAATCATTGATTTATTCAAGCGCCAGAGGCTCGCACGTTCGGGCCTCTGGTTTTTTCGTGCCCTTGCCATGAATCTGCAGGTTGTCGTCAACTTTCGGGTCATTGATGAATGTGATGACTGGCTAGTAGTGGACAAGCCGGCCCCCTTGATCGTCCATCCGGCGAACCGGCGGGCGGAGCCGACGCTCTTGGGTGGGATAGAGCAGTTATTGGCCTACGAGATCGCCAATGGCGCTTGTCCGGCCATCGTGAATCGGCTGGACCGAGACACGAGCGGGTTGGTGTTGGTGGCCAAGCACACGGCCGCGGCCCGCGAGCTAGGCATGATTTTCCAACGGCGCGAGGCCGCCAAGGAGTATCTGGCCATCGTGACCGGCTGGCCGGTAGTGGACGCGTGGACTTGTGCCGAGCCCATCGTGCGCGCCGGTGACCTCGGTCCGTCGGCGATTTGGGTGCGCCAAGTGGTGCATTCTAGCGGTCGGGCGTGCCTGACGCGATTTCGGGTGGAGCGGCGTTTTGAGCGTGCGGATGGGAGGTTTGCGCTGATTCGCTGTTTTCCAGAAACCGGTCGCATGCATCAGATCCGTGTTCATTTGGCACACGCCGGACACCCGATTGTGGGCGACAAATTGTATTCGGGTGACGGATCGGAATACCTCGAATGGATGGCTGGCAACTGGAGCCCGCAACTCATGGCTCGCCTGCTGCTAGCCCGTCACGCGTTGCATGCCGCGTGCCTGAGTGTGCCGTGGGCTGGCGGTCGGCGCGAATGGCAAGCTGAACTGGCTGGTGACCTCGCGGATTTTGTGGCGGGCAGGGCACTCGTGGCATCCCCTGGGGTTGTCATCTGGAACCGTCAGGATTAGGGTGCCCGCCATGGTTGAACTTGCTCAAATCGTTTCGTTTCTAGACCGTGAACTCAACGGCGCGGCCATTGCCGATTACCCGGGGGCCATGAATGGCCTGCAATTGACTAACGGCGGTCACGTCGGACGCATCATCGCCGCTGTCGATGCCTCTCTGCCAGTCATCGAGGCGGCCGCGGCTGGCGGCGCTGGCCTGCTCGTCGTCCATCACGGGATGTTTTGGCAGGGTGCCCAACCGGTGACGGGTGCCTGGTATCGCAAATTGAAAACCGCGATGGATGCTGGGTTGGCGGTCTATTCGAGTCACTTGCCGCTCGATGTGCATCCTCAGTGGGGCAACAACATCCTGCTCGCTCGGGCGATTGGTCTCATCGATCCGCAACCCTTTTTCGAACAAAACGGGCGATGTCTCGGGCTACGAGGGGCGTGGACCGGCAGTCGCAACGACCTTGTGGACATCCTTGAAAAATCCCTTGGCGGTCCGGTTCACGTTTGTCCTGGCGGACCGAATGCCCCGACCTCGGTTGGCCTCATCACGGGCGGTGCTGGCAGTGAGGTGGCCAAAGTCGCGGCCGCTGGCGTGGACACCTTTATCACGGGCGAGGGCCCGCATTGGAGTTATCCGATGGCTGAGGAATTGGGCGTCAACCTCATTTATGGCGGTCATTACGCCACCGAAACCTTCGGCGTCAATGCCCTTGCCCAAGCATTAGGCGATCACTTCAAGCTCCCATGGTCGTTTGTTGACCGTCCTACTGGCCTCTGATTTAACCCATCACCACGAAATCTCGCCTGCTTGCTCGTGCGTGAAATCAGCGCGCATTTTCCGGTGGTGCGGGTAAAGAGAATCGAACTCTTGCCTCAAGCTTGGGAAGCTCACGTTCTGCCATTGAACTACACCCGCTACGATCCGTGCGGCCGAAATGTCTTTGAGCGCTCGCGCAAAATCAAGGTAATTAAGCATTTTGCTAGAATTGAGTTTTTTTGAAAAATTGTGAGAAAAATCTTGCTGGAGATGATGGGGGCAGGTTTATTTGCTCCCGAAAGCGCGGGCATAGCTTAGTGGTAAAGCCCTAGCCTTCCAAGCTAGACATGCGGGTTCGATTCCCGCTGCCCGCTCCATTGCGTTTTCGAACACCCACTACTGACAAACAACATGAAATCCACCCTATTTTTTGGTGTCTTCAGCACCGCGCTCACCTTGATGTCGGGTGCCGCCCAGATCGATTGCTTGACGCTCTCTCTCGCAGTAAAACGCGCCGTGGCCGCTGAGCAGTCCCAAGTGCTTGAGATTGTTTCCACGCAAGTCGCTGCCGCGCCGGCGTGTTCCTGCGAAATCGTCAAGGCAGCCATCGAAGGCTCCCTCGCCAAGCCCGCCACCGTGGCCGACATCGTCGAGGCCGCCGCAACCGTCGCTCCGGAACATCTGCGGTTGATTTCACAGTGCGCCGTGGCCGCCGCTCCAGACGCCCTGCTCCATGTGCAAACCGTGCTGGCCAAACTCGATCCCAACCGTGGTGAACCCAGTGGCAAGAGTTCCAAAGATTCCAAATCACCAGCCGGCGAAGTGGCCGCCATGTTTAACCCATTGGATTTCCCAGGTCAGGGGCCTGTCGGCCCGACCACAGGTGGCCCTGGCTCCCCAAGCGGCACAGGTGGCGAAATCCTCGTGCCGGTTTTCCCGCCTATCATCATCAATCCTCCCAATGTAACTTCTGTTAATGGTTGAGGTAAGCGGGATTTTCCCACTCATCAAATTTCTTCTCACACCTGTGAACCCTATGAAACGCAACATTCCCCTCGGGCTTCTATTCTTATGCGCGGCAGGTTCAGCCTCCGCTCAAGGTTTATATTATGTCGGCACTGAAGCTCAAGAGGCCCTTCCCCTCAAATGGGTGGTTGGTCTGAACGTCATTTGTGACGACAATATCTCTCCCGGCTTAGGCGATAAAAACAGTTCCGTCGGCCTCAATCCCACGATCGGTCTTTCCGTCGTATCTGTCACACCTCAGACGACTTGGGATGTCTATGCCCGCTTGGGTCTCATCTATTATGTGGATGCTCCCGATAAGATGGACTCGGTTAACCCGCAGTCGCGTATGGGGGTGAATTTGGTCCATCGCTTCAGTGAGCGCCTTCGCTACACCAGCCGCAACTTTGTCTCCTATGAATTGGAACCGGATTATTCTTATGGTTACGCAAGTAACCGCCAGAGCGGTGCCTACCTGCTCATGCAAACCGACAATTCGATTGGATTTCGGTGGACGGAACGATTGGCGACCTACACTGGGCTGCGTCTGACCGACACGAGCTACCAGGACATCGACTACAACGACCGTTTCACATGGGAGGCATACAATCAGTTCCGTTATCAATTAAGCCCTCAGACGGTTTTGACGGCTGATTACCGGTATTCACAGACCACAGGTAATGGGGTTAGCTCGGACGCCAGTGATCATTACCTGTTGGGTGGCTTGGAGCACCGCTTTAGTCCCACAACCATCGGTATTCTCCGTGCGGGGGCTCAATTTCATGCTATCGATAACGGCGATAGCAACACGAGCCCTTATGTTGAATTTGCCCTCAACTCGCAAATCACCCAGCAATTCAGTCTGCGCTCATATACTCGCTACGGCATTGAAACCTATAATAATATCCAAAGAGTAGGCAATGATTTTATCGAATATGGTGACCAGCAAGTCCTCAGGCTTGGCATCTCCTCGGAATATGCGATTTCGCCGATGTTCTCAATCTTCACCGGCATTGATTATCTTCCAACGTCTTATGCCAGTGGCATCAAAATCTCCGATGACACGGCTTCGCCCGATAAATCGTCTGATATCTTCAATGCCTACATCAGCCTCTCGGTGAAGTTCAACGATTACCTGACCGGCACGGCTTCTTATAACTACACTAACTCGACCTCTGATTTCTTGGGAGGCACGTATGACCGTAACCGCATCAGCATCGGCGTCACTGCTACGTTTTGATTAGAACGAGAGTCTTGAACATTAAGTCCTTGAATCAATCACAATTTATCTGATCACGGACTCCCGCAATGAGATTCATTGCGGGAGTTTACATTTCGACCGAAACACCTCTGCATTTGTAAAAGACTACTCCTGATGAATCCCTCTTCTTCGAACCAAAATGAGACCGCTCTACATGCGGTGGACTACTGGCAGGTGATACGAAATCGTTACGGGATTATTCTTTTGACGTTGTTGTTGGTGTTCATGACTGCGGCGGTCGTCACTTATGTCATGCCCAAAAAATACGAGAGTGAGGCGACCATTGAGGTCAAGCCTCGGACGGCAGGCATGTCGCCCCTCGGCCCGCAGATGGCGGAAAACTCAGGCATCACTCGAATGACGCCTCAGTTCTTCGGCACCGAGTTTGAAAAAATTAAAAGCCGCAATTCGCTGGAGAAAGTGGTTGATACGTTAGAGTTGGCTAATCGCTGGAACGTTGACCGCGAGAGTGCCTTGCAGACACTCAAAGGAATCGTGACCACACAGAATATCCGCGGAACGGATTTGATTTCCATCCGCGTGCGCCACACCAATAAGTTGGATGCTAAAGACATAACGGAAGAAGTCGCGAATGCCTACAAGGCATACCGGATGCAAATCGAGAGTCGTGATGCGGAACGTGGATTGCTCGAATTGAATAAAGCGGTTAGGGATCAGGAAGACAAGGTGGAGGACCGCCGCAAGGTGCTCGCTCAAATCGTTCGCACCAAAGGCATCATTTATAAAGGAGCGGACTCGTTCTACGACCGAGGCGGGGTGGACGAGGACCAGGGCGCGAGAGACGCGCTTCAAACCTATCAAAAGTTGCAGCAGGAGAAGATGCAATTGGAGAGTGAGATCAGCAGTCTGCTCAAATATGATAGTGATCAATTGATGGTGTATGCGGCTGGTCTCGAATTGCCAGATAATATCATTCGTAGCCTCTATCCGCTTTACTTGGAAGCCAAGCGGTTGGTGGACGGAATGAAGATCAACGGATTAGGTGACAAACACCCGACCGTGCTCGCGGAGGCTAACCGGATGAGCACGATGAAACGCCAACTCGATGAAGGCGTTGTCAACCTGCGCGCCACACTCACGGCCCAATTAGATCTGGCCACGGAACGACTCAAGGGCGTCGAGGGAATGAAAGACTCAACCCGCGAGGAAGCCATCAAGCGAGGGTTAGACGCTCAGGATTACGTCGATGCCAAACGCGATTTTGAAACCGACCAGCAATTGCTCCAGACGATGAAAATCAAACAGATGGGAGAAACCATCTCGAGTAAAATGCCTGGTGAGAGCGTGGAAGTGCATGAGAAGCCGGTGCTGGCTGAGGGCCCTGTGAGTCCGAATGTGACGCTGAACCTCGTGCTTGGTGCGGTGTTAGGGTTGATTTTTGGGTTGGGGATTGCGTTTTTCCTCGAATATCTCGATACCTCGGTCAAGACCTTGGATGATGTGGAGCGCTATCTGCAAGTGCCAGTGCTGGCAGTCATTCCTAAGGACGTCGGCATCCTTCACAAACAAAGCGGCAACAGCCCGGATGCAGAGGCCTATCGAATTCTGCGCACCAATATTGAATTCAACCGCAAGAACCCCGAAGACAATTCCATCACGGTGGTTTCCGGCGGCGCAGGCGAAGGTAAGTCAACCACCTTGGTGAATCTCGCCTACATCTGCGCTCAGGGCGGCTACACCACCCTGATGATCGATGCCGACTTGCGTCGCCCACGACTTCACACGT
>JBDLWH010000235.1:0-3450 GCA_039804325.1 Verrucomicrobiota bacterium | reverse complement strand
CAGCCTGTAGCGGCGGTCTATGACCGTCGATTCCAATGTGGCGCCGGTGGTCAGGGGATCGACTTGCACCAGCGCGAGTGCGCCAGTGGCGTGGGCCGCGTGACCGGTGAGCAATCCGCGCTTGGCGTTGCCGATCATGAATGTGATGTCGGCCGTCACGCCGCCGGGGACGCTCACCCCCGTGTCCGCATCCATGCCGGTGGGTTGGTCCACTGCGGCGATTTGGGCCCCCGATTCGTGCCTGAGCCATGCCATTTCAGCGGCTAGCGCGAGGAGGGGGGCGCTCAGTGTACCGCGAGAGCCGGTGCCGAGTAGTCCATCTAACAACACGAGGGGTGCGGGCAAATCGAGCGCTGACGGGGCGTGGTCGAGCGATGCGGCGAGGCCGAGTTGCTGCCATTTGCGGATCATCAAGCGGGCGCAGTCATCAAGGGGAAACGCCTGCCGGGTCGCGATCTTCCACCCTAAGTCATCGCGCAGCACGCGCAGCGCGACGAGCGTGTCGCCGGCGTTGTGGCCTTTGCCCAGGTAACCGATGACCGTGCCGGGATGTGGGAAAAACCGCCCTACGGCTTGTCCCAGGCGTTCGCCCGCATGGTCTAGCAGCGCTTCCTCACTCCATCCTGCGGCGAGCGCTGCCGCTTCTGCGGTGCGCATTTCCGAGACGTTTACCGCAGCCATGCCAGCACTCTAGCCCCTTGGCCGATCATTTGTCGCCCTGAAAATACCCTCCAGCTTCAAAAACCAATCCGGTAGCGTTGGATGCCTTCGGCCACGCTTCGGGCGATAGACTCGCGGAATGCGCCGGATTTGATGCGGTTGCGTTCGTTTTCGTTGCTGACAAATCCGCCCTCGACGAGGATGGCCGGCAGGGTCGAATAGCGCAGCACGTAGAATCTCGCGAACTTCGCGTCGCGGTTCACCGTGCGCGTGCGACGCATCAGGCTATTTTGGACACACTGGGCGAGGCGCTGCCCTTCGCTGCTGTAATAAAAGGTCTCTAGGCCGCTGACATCCTTCTTCCACGTGTAATTGAAATGCATACTCACAAAAATCGCGTTTTTGTGGCTGTTGCCGATATTGACGCGCTGCGGCAGCGTGATGAAGTAATCGCTGCGGCGGGTCATCACCGTCTGATACCCCATCTTCTTTAGATTGATTTCCAACCGCGTCGCCGTGTCCAGTGCGAGGTGCTTTTCATAGACTTTCCCCCACTGGGCGCCGTTGTCCTGTCCTCCGTGGCCGGCATCAATGACCACCGTGCGGAAATTCCCCGCTTGTACCGTGGCCACTAACATATACGCCACGCTCAGCGCTAACAATCGTTGGATGAATTTCATGAATGGTGTGAAACGACAAAAGTTTCAGGAAAACTTGATAATTTTAAAAATTTGTAAAGGTCTTTTTTGGAATGAGGGATGGCTAATAGATGATGGGTGGGCGCTCGGAAGCCTTGCGGATTTTGGCGCGGGCCTCAGCGGCGGCTTTGGGATCGTATGGAATGCTGTTGGAAACTTGCACCCTGCCGTTGGGCATGGTGAGTAATTGTGGGTCGCCCTGGGGGCCGCGTTCGTGGATTTGGCGGTTGATGAGTTTGGCGTCGGTGTCGATGACGCAATGGACCCACATGGTGGGAGTGGCCAAGAACATGAGGTGCATGTGTTGTTTGAGATCGACGGTGACGAGGGGTTTGCGCAGCAGCAGCACGTCGCCGAGCAGGAACGTGCGCACGTTTTTGCCGGTTTGCGCGTCGCGAATCTGGGCGTATATCTGCGACTTGGAATCGCCGGCGAAATGTAGGACGCGGAATTCTCGGCTGCGTTTTGAGTCGCCGGCGATGCCGACGGTTTGTGCCCAGTAGAGGCGCCCGGGGCTTTGGTTGAAAAACTCGCGGTTGGTTGACGTGCCTTGGGTGTTGTCGCCGAGTTGGCGAATCATGGCCGTGACCGAGTAGTTCCCTGGTTCGCTGAGTTGGAAATGTTGTGCGAGATCGACTTCGCGGGCGAGCGATTGGCCAGAGGCGATTTTCATGGGGCCGAAGAGCGTGTTTCCTTTGGTGTTGACGGGCTCGCCCTTGCTATTTTTGAGGATGAAATCGAGCCACTGGAACCGTCCGTCGCTTTGGAAAATCATATCCCTGCCGGCGTGGTTGGTGATGGTCACGACTGCCGTAACGGGCTCGCCCGCGAGATGCTGGGTTTTGGTCAGTTTGAGCGTGGTGGCCAGTTGGCCGTGGGCCGCTGCCGTGCCGAGCAACGCCAAAATCCATCCTTTGAGACTCCCGTAAATCATTGCCGCAGAGAACTAGCGCAGGGCGGCACATTCGTCAATCTAACCGCCGGTGTCGCCGCTGACTTTGGCAAAAGCGGTGATGCAAAATCCCATTGACCTGTTGGGCCATACCCGCATATTGAGGCCCCATTTCAGGCGGTAGCGTGTGCAACGCCCCGATACACGCCATGCCTGGCGCGCAATTCCCATTCATGAAAACCCCATTATCTCTTCAAATGATGGCCCTAGCCATCGTTCAGGCCCAGGCGACGGTGATCCCGGTGCCTAACGGAAGTTTTGAAACACTCTACAAACCGGGCTCGACCACCATCACGGCCGACCCCGACGGCGGCTGGACCCATGGCGCTGGACTTGGCGCATCGATGGATGCCTCCCAGATAGCGAAGTATTCCGACGCCACCACGGGCACCACGGTCGATGTCCCCGGCTGGGTCAACGCCACGGGGTGGACGCCCAGTTACAATTGGGCGTCAGGAGGCTCGGGCTCGGTCTCAAACCAAGGGGGTATTGCCTCAGATGGGGTCAATTATTACATGAGCAACGGCAATGGTTGGGGGAATCAATTTGGTGGAGCCATCCAGTCCGCCGCGCCACTCACCACAGTGGGTGCCGGCCAGACTTATACGTTATCGGTGGACGTCTCAGACCCCAGAGTCCCCGTGAGCGGCAGGGTGCTCGACTTGTTAGCCGACGGAGTCCCGCTCACGCCCACAACGTCTGCCAATACTCCGGGCACGTGGACGGTCTATTCGAACACATATAGTGCGGCGAGCCTCACCAGTTCCCTAGGCAAATCGCTGACAATCCGCGTGGGCTGGGCAATGGGAGCCACCGGTGAGCAGTCGAAATTGGACAATGTGCAATTGACCTCGCTTGCCACTGGCACGGCGACGGTCGGTAACCTAGCCGCTACCGCGATCACCTCCACCACCGCGACGCTCCAAGGTGCGGTCACGTCCATCGGAGCCGCTGCGCCGACGATCACGATATTTTGGGGGCCAAACAATGGCGGCAGCGTGCCAGCCAATTGGAGCCATTCCATCACCTTGCCCGGCACGCAAAGCGGTGCCTTCTCGACGAACATCTCCGCCCTCAGCCCGGCCAGCGTTTGTTACTTCACGGTTCGCTCTAACAATTCTGGTGGCGACTCGTGGGCCA
>JBDLWH010000234.1:0-3725 GCA_039804325.1 Verrucomicrobiota bacterium | reverse complement strand
TTTCACTGGCGCCGTTCTCTCACAATTCGTCTATGTCGCCGCCCAAGCCGGCATATTCAGTTTCTTCATCAACTACATTGTGGAAGATATGCCGGCCCTCACCGCGACGATGAAGGAGTCCTGGTCGTTTCTGATCGGGGGTGCCAGCGGATCGGAACTGCGCAATGGCTCGTGGTTTGCCACCGAGCAAGGTGCTACCAAGTTGTTATCGCTCTTTGGGTTTTCGCTTTTCTTGTTAGGTCGTTTTACCGGTGCCGGTCTGCTCAACAAGCTAGCCGCCCACAAAGCGCTGGGGATCTATGCGTTGGTCAACGTCGTGCTCATGGTTCTCATTGTGGCCAAACTGGAGTGGATCTCGGTGGTCGCTCTTTTCCTTAGCTTCTTTTTCATGTCGATCATGTTCCCCACCATCTTCGCGCTCGGCATTCACGGCCTCGGCTCGAAATCCAAGCTGGCCTCGTCGTTTATCGTCATGGCCATCATGGGTGGCGCCCTGCTGCCCAAACTCATGGGCAAACTCGGCGACGACTACGGCATGTCGGCGGGCTTCGCTGTGCCAGCTGGTTGTTTCCTCATCATCGCCATCTATGGGTTTTCCTGGTGCAAACTCAGCGGGTGTCAGGGGCTGCTTGGCCAATCCCCGACTGGCGGCCACTGACCACGATGCTGCCGCAAGGGGGGGGATCGAGCGCTTTGCGACACGCCGAACTGGGAGCCAGCTGGAAAGGCATCCGCGATGGCGGAATGTGCCGAAACCGTCTGCGCGGCCCAGCCGATTAGTCAAGCGGGCTCTCGCCTAATAACTTCTTCAGGCGGTTGCGCATCGACACCTTGCCCACCGCCGACAAGCGGTCCACAAAAAGCACCCCGTTGAGGTGGTCGATTTCATGTTGTAGGGCGCGTGCCAGCAGTCCGTCGGTTTCGATGATTTGCACCGAGCCATCTAACTGAGGCAGGGTGGCTTTGACGGCATCCGGGCGTCGCACTTCCGCGCGGATATCGCGGATGCTCAGGCATCCTTCGATGCACGTTTCCTTGGCTTGGCCGTAGGTGAGCTCCGGATTGATGAAGATTAAGGGCATCAACGATAACAGATCAGCGTCCTCGCCGTTGACCTTGAGAAACGTGACGCACTGAGGATCATGTGACACATCGATGACGGCCAAGCGGATGTCCTCACCGACCTGCGGTGCCGCTAGGCCGACGCCGTGAGCCTCGACCATCGTGTCGAGCATGTCCTGGGCGAGTTGGACGAGCGATTCGTTCACCGCCGTGACCGGGCGGCATCGCTGGCGGAGAATGGGATGTCCGTATTGAACGATTGGAAGAATCATGGTCGGTTAGGGCTAATGATGTGCCTCCCCATGGGATGGGACCGGAATCCATGGCTGAGGAAATCTGGTGATGGCACCAGATTTCCTCGCAGATTGGACAGGCTCTTACTTACGCAGGGCTTCCTCGCGTTCCTTGGCCTTGGCGATGACATCATCGGAGATGTTGCGCGGGCACGGGGCGTAGTGGCTGAACTCCATCGAGAACTGACCACGACCGGATGTCATGGTGCGCAAGTCACCGATATACCCGAACATCGCACTCAGCGGCGCATCGGCTTTGACGCGGACGCCACCGTGGGTGGACATCTGCTCCTTGATCATGCCCCGGCGACGGTTGAGGTCACCGATGACATCGCCCACCTGCGCTTCGGGTGTGAAGACATCGATTTTCATGATGGGCTCGAGGATTTGCGGCGCGCACTTAGGCATCGTCTGGCGATAGGCGGCTTTGGCGGCGATTTCGAAAGCGATGGACGACGAGTCCACGGCGTGGAATCCGCCATCCTTGAGTGAAACCTTGAAGTCGAGGCAGGGGTAGCCCGCCAGCGGTCCTTTGCGGATCGAGGTTTTGAAGCCCTTTTCCACAGCGGGAATGTATTCCTTTGGCACGTTGCCCCCGACCACAGCCGATTCGAAGATGAAGCCGGAATTGGCTTCGAGCGGTTCGATGATGTAATCGATTTTGGCATACTGGCCAGATCCACCCGATTGCTTTTTGTGGGTGTAGCTATCGGACACGGCCTTGGTGATGGTTTCGCGGTAGGCGACTTGAGGTGCGCCGACTTCGACCTCCACCTTGTGGGTGCGCTTGAGGATGTCGATTTTGATATCGAGGTGGAGTTCGCCCATGCCCTTGAGGATGAGCTCGTTGGTTTCCTCGTCGGTTTCGACGCGGAACGACGGGTCTTCTTGAACCATTTTGCCGATGGCGACGCCGAGTTTTTCAGCGTTGGCCTTGTCTTTGGCGGCAACGGCGATGGAAATGACCGGATCCGGGAAGACCATAGGCTCAAGCGTGGCGGGCTTGTTTTCGTCGCAAAGCGTGTGGCCGGTGTGGACGTTTTTCAGGCCGATAATGGCGATGATGTCGCCGGCCTGAGCGGTGTCGATTTCGGTGCGGTCGTTGGCGTGCATTTCCACCATGCGGCTGATGCGTTCGGTTTTGCCGGTGAAGGTGTTGAGCACGGTCATGCCCTTTTTGATCGTGCCCGAATAAATGCGTGTGAACGTCAGCGCACCATACTTGTCGTCCATGATCTTGAACGCCAAACCACGAAACGGCTTCGCGGCGTCCACGATGGCGAACTCGCCCGTCGGATTGCCTTCCAGGTCCACTTCGGGCTGGGGTTTGACTTCCGTTGGGCACGGGAGGTAATCGATAACCGCGTCGAGCACGTTTTGGACACCCTTGTTTTTGAAAGCGGAGCCGCAGTACGTTGGGAAGAATTTCAGATCAATGGTGCCCTTGCGGATGCACCGTTTGATGGTGGCCATGTCCGGCTCCTCTCCTTCGAGGTATTTTTCCATCGCATCGTCATCCATTTCCACGGCCATCTCGATGAGCTCGGCGCGGAATTGTTCCACCTTGTCTTCCATCCCAGCGGGAATCTCGCCGATGGTAAAGTTTTCCGGTTTGCCCGAATCGTCCCATGTGTAGGACTTGCGGGTGAGCAGATCGACCACGCCGATGAAGCCGATTTCCTCGCCGATGGGCAGAACCATCACGAGCGGTTTGGCACCAAGGATGGTTTTGACCTGTTCCACAACCCGATAGAAATTCGCGCCAATGCGATCCATTTTGTTGACGTAAATGACGCGGGCGACGCCTGAATCATCGGCGTAGCGCCAATTGGTTTCGGATTGGGGTTCGACGCCACCTGAGGCGCAGAACACGCCGACGCCGCCGTCGAGCACTTTGAGCGACCGATAGACTTCGATGGTGAAGTCCACGTGGCCTGGGGTATCGATGATATTGAACTGGTAGTCGCGCCAGAAACAGGTCGTGGCGGCGGACTGGATGGTGATCCCGCGCTCTTGCTCCTGCTCCATGAAGTCGGTGGTCGCTGCGCCATCATGCACCTCGCCGATTTTGTGAATCTTGCCGGTGAGTTTGAGAATCCGTTCGGTGGTGGTCGTCTTGCCCGCATCGACGTGGGCGAAAATGCCGATGTTGCGATATTTGGTGAGGTCCTTCATGCCTATGATGTGCTTCGGTGTTGTTGACGCAGTGATCGCGCCGGGGGCGCATCTCTAGTCACGGAATGCGTTTTGGCAACACTAGAGTCTGCAACTCGCTCCTTATTTTGCGAATCAGCACGATTTTTGCCTCTCGCCGCCTGCTTCGAATGGCTTTCCGCGGGAGATCGCCCCACCGCCCAAACGCCCAACGCT
>JBDLWH010000233.1:0-4714 GCA_039804325.1 Verrucomicrobiota bacterium | reverse complement strand
TTGGCGGGGGGATTGGCGGGGGGATTGGCGGGGGGATTGGCGGCGGGGGTGGCGGGGGTGGCGGCGGGGGTGGCGGGGGTGGCGGGGGTGGCGGGGGTGGCGGCGGGGGCGGCGGGGGCGGCGGGGGCGGGAGTGGGAGTGGGAGGTGGTTGTTGGGCGAAGGAAAATGAGGAGAGGGCGGTGAAGAGGATGGCGAGGCGGATGTTCATGGCGGCAGGCGGGCGAAGGGTTTGTGCGGCATCAGCGATGATAACGGGAGAAGAGAAAGCAATCTTAGGAGGCGGAGCAAATTATTCGTTCTTTTTTTCGGGGCGATTCAGTGAGGCTCCCAGTTCCAGCCAATTAAGGCGCGTGATCTGGGAGTAGAGAGCGTCTAATGGATTTTGGTCCTGGTCCATGGAGGGAGGCGGAGAGTGAGTCGTGGCACGCACGAGGTGGCACCGGGTGAGGGTGAGCAAGGATTTGAGGAGATCCTCGCGGAGGGGTTTTGTGGATTTGAGGGGAAAGGTGAGCATTGCGGTGGACGCAGAGGATTTGAGAGGTCCGGTGAGCCAGACGGCCACAGAAGTAGGTTTTGAGGGGATTCCCTTAACGCGGCCGACGCTCACGGCGGGAGTGATTTGGAGTAGGCCGGCTGATGCGCGTTCGAGTTCGCGGGCGATCTCCGTGAGTGCGAGCGTGAGGGGTTGGGTGGTTTTGCTGCTGGTTCCGGCGTGAAGCGTCAGAGCGATGGGTTTGGTGCGGGTGGGGTTCCCATCCGGCAGGGTCGGGCGCAAGCGCTTGATGGCCGCGCAGGCTGTGTTGATTTGGGCGGGGTCGGGCTTCCCGGTGTCCAGCACGCGTTCCCATGCGAGCAGGGCTCGTTGAATTTCGCCTTCCACCTCTAGCAAAACAGCCAGGTCAATCAAGTGAGCGGCACCTTTTGGGGCGAGGTCGCAGTATTCTCTGAGGGTCGGGGGAGTGCTGAAATCGCCGAGAATCATGGTGGGTTTCGGCTCCTCCAGGGGTGGGGAAACGGGCGGGGCTACCACGACGGCAGGTGATGCGGCGACATTCGCCACATGTTGGGAATGTTTCAGCGAAAGCTCGATTTTTTTGCGGCACGCGGCGAGTTGTGCCGCAGTAGGTGGCGTGAGGAAGTCGCACTTACGGGCACCAAGCCACCCGACGCTTCCGATGGTGACAAGGGAAAGCAAGAGAACCCATGGAATAGGCACGCGCACGCGGCGAAATTGGCGAGGCTCACCGGCGCGGGAAAGCAAAATTCGCAGGGATGGTCAAACAAAACGCCCCGCCCGGTGACCGGGAGAGGCGTTTGGTGATAGATCGCTTGCGCGAGGCGTGGATTAGTTCGCAGGTTTGACGAGCAGGGCGCGCTTTCCGACGCGTTGGCGGAGATAGTGGAGTTTGGCGCGACGCACTTTACCGCGGTTCATGACTTCGATTTTGGCGATGCGCGGGGTGTGTACGGGGAAAACCCGTTCGACGCCTTCGCCGTAGGAGATTTTGCGCACGGTGAAGGCGGCGTTGATGCCCGCGCCGTGGCGCGAGATGACCAGTCCTTCGAAGATCTGGATACGTTCTTTGCCGCCTTCCACTACCCGGCAATGGACCTTGACGCTGTCGCCCACGTTAAATGGGGTGACATCGGGTTTGAGCTGTTCTTGTTCGATTTTATCAATGATGTGCATGGGGTCCTCCTCTTCGGAAAATTAGATGAGCCGACACGAGCAAACCGGGGTGACCTGTCGTGCGGGGCGGAGAGCTAGCGAATCCTTTTGCCAATTGCAACCGCGAATTTACGTGGTGGTCACGCTTTTCCCATAAACGGCGGTTGGATCGAATGACTTTTCGGCACCAATGCCCTGAAGTTTCGGCTGAGCACCGTCAACCGAGGCGATGACCTTGCGGTAAAAACACGATTCTCGGCCGGTGTGGCAGGCCCCGGCACCGATTTGTTCGACGCGCAGCACTAACGCGTCCTGATCGCAATCGGTGCGGATATCCACGATGCGCTGGATGTGGCCGGAAGTGGCACCCTTGTGCCAGAATTCCGAGCGTGAGCGTGACCAATAAACCGCCTCCCCGATTTCGAGTGTGCGCCGCAGCGATTCCTCGTTCATGTACGCGAGCATCAGCGGCTCGTTGGTCGTGGCGTCGATAGCCATGGCTGGTATCAGGCCGTTAGCATCGAACTTAGGGCAGAAATCGAGGCCTTCCTCGATTTCCTTTTTTGCGCCCCGTGGGGCGAAGACGGTTTGATTTTTCATGGGGGCGTCCATTAGATTATCTTCGTGTTGAAGTTTAAGGAATGTGATTTCCGGGCTAGTTGTCGCGTCGATGTGGGGAAAATCGAGTGATCTGACAATCTAATTTTGGACGGGATGGGGCAAGCGATGCTGAAATGGGTGGGATGGAGGCATCCGAGATGGTGCCTCACCAAAGTGACAGCCAAATGATTGGGTGATTCGAAGTCGATGCACTCCTCGCCATCGGCAGGCCCGTCGTCGAACTCGCCGCAGAACTCAGCGACAGCGCCAACTTCCTCTAGTCCTGGAAAAACCGTTCGCAGCCTGCGACGCGATATCACCCAGCTCCGCCAAGAGGACGTCATGAGCATCCCATCTCGCATGCTTAACGTCTCGATCGACTTCTCCGTGGGCCGTAGCTGCGCCCAGATCCCTGGGTCGGATGGCTGGTTTTGCCCACTAGGGATTTCCCTCGTGTGTGACGCTCGGCGAGCGCTTCAACGTGCCAATCATGGTCGTCCCAACGAGGAATCGGCATCCGTATAATTTTTTCGATCTCGCGCAGATATTCGAGTTCCTCTTCCGAACAAAATGAAACTGCGCGGCCTTCCGCACCGGCACGCGCCGTGCGTCCAATCCGGTGGACATAGGCTTCCGGTTCATTTGGCAAATCATAGTTCACCACCAATCCAATTTCCCTCACGTCCACACCCCGCGCCGCAACATCGGTGGCCACTAACACTGGCGTCAAACCTTTCTTAAATCGATCTAACGCTTTCTCTCGCTGCGCCTGTGACTTGTTACCGTGAATCGCATCAGCTCCAAACCCGCTCGCCGAGAGGCTCTTGGCTAGCTTGTTCGCCCCATGCTTGGTGCGACTAAACACAATGGTGAGCTTTTGCTCCTTGGCCCCAGCTTGGGCACGCAACAATTGCTCTAGCAGCGGCCGCTTGGCCTCTCGCGTTAAAAAACACACCTGCTGGTCGATTTTCTCCGCCGTGGTGGTTTCCGGAGTGATGCGGACTTGGGCCGGATCTCGCAGAATAGTTTGGGCAAGCTCAACAATGTTCGGGGCGAGCGTCGCCGAGAAAAATAACGACTGCCGCCGCGCTGGTAACATCGCCACGATACGCTTCACATCACGCAAAAACCCCATGTCTAACATCCGGTCCACTTCGTCGAGCACAAAAAACTCAACCTGTGAGAGATCAATATGGCGCTGATCAATAAGATCTAGCAAGCGGCCAGGGGTGGCCACCAGCACATCCACACCCCCGCGCATGGCGTTGATCTGAGGCACTTGGCCTACTCCACCATAAACCAGTGTCTGCCGGAACCTCACATGCTGACCATAGGTCGTGAAGCTCTTGCCAACCTGACCGGCGAGCTCGCGCGTCGGTGCCAGCACCAAGGTACGGCACGATCTCGGGCGCATCTGGCGGGGCCGCTCGTGCAATGCCTGAAGAATAGGCAGGGCAAAGCCTGCGGTCTTGCCGGTGCCGGTTTGCGCGCACCCTAGCAGGTCTCGCCCATCCAGTAACAGCGGTATCGCCTGCGCCTGAATCGGGGTGGGCGTATGGTAATTCAATTCGCGCAAAACGCGTTGAAGGGGCGCTGCCAATGGCAACGCCTCGAATGCTATCGTGGTCATGTTTTCAATGTGCCAGCACCTTCCGGGAATCGGCGGCTGACGGCGCGATGAGAGATTTCTGATAAGCCTCAAACAATCTATCTCATCGATGCAGACCGGACAAGGGCGAGGACTAACAATTAGCCGCGCAGCGCATCGATTTCGACGCGCGGCGGGGACATACGCGAAATCACCATACAAACAAGCCTTTTTTGACTTTTTTACCAACGCGGGTCATGTCGGCTATCATTCCGGCTTGCCCAACGAGCGGGGAGACAGCACCCTGCGCGCCCATGTCCACTGCTTTTCAACACACGCTTGCTGGTCCGGCCACCCTTGTTGGCACTTCGCTTCACACCGGGCAGAAAGTTTCCCTTACGCTCAAACCCGCACCCGAAGGTCACGGATTCAAGTTTCGCCGCATTGATTTGCCGGACCAACCGTTCATCAACGCCGACGTAGAAAAAGTGCAAACGGTGGAACGCGCAACCACTCTAGCAGAAGGATCGGTCAAGGTGCATACCGTCGAACACGTCCTATCCGCCCTAACCGGCATGGGAGTGGATAACGCACTCATCGAGATGGATGCTAACGAACCGCCCATCGGCGACGGCTCATCACAGCCGTTCGTGGAAATGATCAAACAGGTCGGATTGGTCGCCCAAAGCACGCCACGACGGATTTGGGAAATTCGTGAACCCATCCATCAGGAAACCGCCGATGGCACCATCATCACCATCGTTCCGTGCAAGACCTTCAAGGTTTCCGTTACTAACGTCGGTCCTGATGGCCGCTTCACCCAGTATTTTTCCACCGAGGTCAACCCCGATACCTA
>JBDLWH010000232.1:0-5141 GCA_039804325.1 Verrucomicrobiota bacterium | reverse complement strand
CCGCTATCTATAAGCGACGCCAAAAAGGCAGGCTTCACCATCCTGGAACGTCGCGACCAAGGCGTTTACGAAAAACTCTAAGCCCGTGATCGCCGCCTGCGCCCAGCACCTTCTCGCCGTGACCGGAGAACCCGCGTTTCCCTTACCGGGGGAGTCGTTACTCTACATCTCGGGCATCGTCTTTTTCCTCTTGCTCAACGGGTTTTTCGTCGCATCCGAGTTTGCCATCGTCAAGGTGCGCCCAAGCCAAATCGAAGCCCAGGCCAAGGAACGTAACACCAATCCCAAACTCGCCCTCCATGTGGTCAACCACCTCGACGGCTATCTCTCCGCTAATCAGTTGGGCATCACCATCTCGTCACTTGCCCTGGGATTCCTCGGCGAGCCGTTTGTCAAAGCCCTGGTTTACCCGCTGCTCGCGTTTTCGGGCATGCCTGCCAAAGGCATTTACTGGACCTCGTTGATCCTTGCCTACGCATCGTTCACCTTCCTCCACGTCGTCATCGGCGAACTCGTCCCCAAATCACTCGCCATCCGCAGGCCCCTCGCTCTGACCATGGCTTTGGTCGGCCCTCTCCACTTCTTTTACAAGTGCTTCCGCGGTGTCATCCTCGTCTTTAACGGCACGGCTAACTGGTTGCTCAAAACCCTCTTCCGCATCGAACCCGTCAGCGAAAGCGAACACATCCATTCGGCCGAGGAACTCGCCCTGCTCGTCACCCAAAGCGGCCAATCCCAGGAGGTCACGGAAACCGAACGGGAAATCCTCATCAATGCGTTGGGCCTCAACGAACTATGGGTGCGCGATGTGATGACTCCGCGTAACAAGGTGATCATCCTTGATGCCGACCAACCGTTTGAAAAAACGCTCGAGATCGCCCTGCGCAGCATGCACACGCGCTTTCCGCTCGTCAAAGGGCACTTGGACAACGCCATCGGCCTCATTCACATCAAAGACCTTTTCAAGCTCATCAATGAGGCCGATCCAGACCTGATGCGCATCAGACGCGAACTCAAAATCGTGCCCGATACCATGCCCTTGGATATGCTCCTCAAATTCTTCCTGCGCGAGCACGCCCACCTCGCCATGGCCGTCGATGAATTCGGCACCCCCGTGGGCGTCGTCTTCCTCGACAATATCATGGAAGAGCTCGTCGGCGATATCCAGGACGAGTTCGATAACGAACGCTCCGCCTTCACGCGCCTCAACCCGTCCGAGTTTGTCATCGAAGGAACCATGACCCTCAACGACCTCGGCGGATTCGTCCCGGAACTCGAACTCGATAGCGGCGAAGTCACCACCGTGGGCGGCTACCTCACCCAACAACTCGGCCGCTTCCCCCAAGTCGGAGAATCCCTCGAAGTCCTCGGCTACCAAGCCCGCGTCACCAGCACTGACGGCCGCAGCGTCGGCCAAGTCCACTTCCGCAAACTTTCCCCGCCCGATGACCACATCGAGGATGGGGACTCGGGCATCTAACTCTCCTCTATCCAGCGGTCGAGGGCAACTTCGAGCGCGGCGCAGCGTTTGACGCGCAACGATTCGCGGACCGCGACGCTCACCCTGCGCCCAGAACTGTTTTGAAAATGCAATAGCACGGGCGTGCTCCCTGGATGGGCGGTAAGAACCTCCAAAATTTGGTCCAAATCACGCTCACTGTGGCGGGTGGTCCAAAGCATCAACTCAAGTGGCCCTTTGTTGGTGGATGCGCTGCGCTTAGGCTTCAACTCACAGATCTCATAACCCGTGAGGCGCCGCCCACCGGTCCGGTCGTCAACCTGCGCGGCGCACTTGAGCTTGATGATTTTCCCCGGGTCGATCAGACCTGCCTCGCGGGCCGGCACGAACGTTTCCCCCCAGAGCATGATCTCGGCGCTGCCGGTGAAATCTTCCAACACCATCACCCCAAACGGCTTACCCGCCTTGGTCACCTTCGCTTCCAGCGAGCGCACCATCCCGGCAAACGGAAATCGATCACGCGCATTGACGAGCTCTAACTCATCCACCAACCCTAGCCGTTGGTATTTCTCCGAGTCAATCACGCTGCGAAACTTGTCAAGCGGATGCCCGGTCACATAAAACCCTAACAATTCTTTCTCGTGCGCCAGCCTCTCGTCCTTGCTCCACTCCTCGGTCTGGGCCGCCGTTCCCTTCACTTTGGCACTTACCGTTGACGGGGCAAAATCCATCGCCCCAAAAAGCGATACTTGGCCAGACGCCTTGTCGCGCTGAGACGACGAGGCCGAGGCGACGACTTGTTCGAAGCGCTTGAACATGCCCGAGCGCGTCTCACCCGTCCAATCCAGCGCGCCAGCTTTGACCAGGTTTTCGAGAATCCGTTTGTTCACCACCTTGGAATCTAACCGAGTGGAAAAATCCTCAAGGCTCGCAAATTTCCCCTGCGCGCCGCGCTCATGAATGACCGCTGCCATCGCCCCTTCCCCGCAGTTCTTGATGGCGGCCAATCCATAACGCACACCCGGCGTCCCGTTTGGCGTCGTCTCGGGCGAAAACCTCAGTTGCGACGCATTTAGATCGGGCGGCAAAATTTCTAACCCCATGCGGTGGCACTCGGAGACAAACACACTGATTTTATCGGTGTTCTGGATTTCGTTAGATAACAGCGCTGCCATGAACTCCACCGTGTGGTTCGTCTTCAGGTATGCCGTCCAATACGATATGTGCCCATAACATGCCGAGTGCGACTTGTTAAACCCATACCCCGCAAACATTTCAATCTTCTCGAATATCTGATTGGCTAACACCGCCCCAATCCCGTTGGCACGCTCGCAACCTTCCACAAACTTGCCTCGCTCCTCGGCCATTTTCTTCGGGTCCTTCTTGCCCATCGCCCGACGGAGCAAGTCCGCTCCACCTAACGTGTATCCCGCTAGCAGCTTGGCGGCGTTCTGGACCTGCTCCTGGTAGATCATGACTCCGTAGGTGTTGCCACACACCTTTTCTAACAACGGGTGCTCATACATCGGCTTGCTCCGCCCCTTTTTCACCGCGAGCATCTGATCGATGAACTGCATGGCACCTGGCCGATAAACCGCTAACAAGTCGATGATGTCATCAATCTTCTCGATCTGATACTTCCGACACGTTTCGACCATGCCACCAGATTCTAACTGGAAGACGCCTAGCGTTTCTCCGCGATTGAGCGTCTCAAAGGTCGGTTGGTCATCCAGTGCGATCTTCTCGATGAGGAACCCGGGCGTGTGCTTGCGAATGTGGCCGATGGCCTCGTGAATGACGGTGAGGTTCTTGAGTCCGAGGAAGTCCATCTTGAGCAGACCCACCTCGGTGATGGCGTTCATGTCATATTGGGTGACCACTTCCCCCTCGTTGCCGCGGGTCAGCGGGACATGCTCGTCGAGCGGGCGGTCGCCGATGACGATGCCTGCGGCGTGGATGCCGACGTTGCGGTTGAGCCCTTCAAGAGCTAAGGCGAAGCGCCAAAGTTCCTGAAAGGTGGACGAGGCTTCGATGAGTTCGCGCAGTTCGGTGTTTTTATCCCACTCGCGCCGTAAAATCGATACCCCATACTTCACCTTGTCTTCCTTCTCGATGGGCTTCGGGTCTATGAGCTTCGATATCCTATCCCCATCGTTGTAGGGCATGCCCATGACGCGCGCCACATCGCGCACCACACTCTTGGCCCCCATCGTGCCATAAGTGATGATGTGCGAAACACTGCGATCACCATATTTCTTGCGCACATAATCAATCACTTCTGATCGACGCGACTGACAAAAATCAATATCTACGTCGGGCGGGCTCACACGCTCCGGATTCAAAAATCGCTCGAATAACAAGCCGAACTGCAGCGGACAAATATCCGTGATGGCCATCGCATAGGCCACGAGCGAACCCGCCGCCGAGCCGCGCCCCGGCCCCACGGGAATGTCCTGATCTCGCGCCCACTGAATGAAATCCGCCGTGATAAGGAAATACGACGCAAATCCCATGTGGTTGATCACATCGACCTCGTATTTCAATCGCGCCGTGATCTCGGGATTAATTGCCTTTTCCGCACCATACCGCTTCACCAATCCTTCCTGACACACCCGCAGCAAATATTCCTCTCGCGGGCTGCCATCTGGCGTCCCAAACTTCGGGTATTTCTCCGATGATTGAGAGTCTAACTTGAACGTCACATTGCAACGCTCAGCAATTTCTAACGTGGCATCGCACGCCCCTGGAATATCCACAAAAAGCGCTCGCATCTCCTCCGCCGTCTTGAAATAAATCTCAGGCGTGTAGTGCATCCGGTTCTCATCCACAACGAGATGCCCCGTGCCGATGCAAATCATCACATCGTGGGCCTCGTGATCACCGCGATGAAGGAAATGCACGTCGTTGGCCGCCACCGGCTTGAGCCCAAATTCCTGCGCTAACTTGAGCAGGCCCGGCGTGACCCGCCGCTCAGGCTCTAGCCCGTGGTTGTGAATCTCCACGTAGGTGTTAGGCGCACCAAAAATATCCACCAACTCGGCCAGCGTGGCGCGCGCCTTTTCCTCGTCACCAGCTAGCAACCATTCGTTGACTGGACCCGATATGCAGCCAGTCAGACAGATAAGACCCTTGGAAAACTCACGAAGCGCCGCTCGATCAACCCTCGGTTTCCCATAGTAAAGCCCCTCAAGGTGCCCCTTGGTCACCAGTTTGGATAGATGATGCCAGCCTTCGTCCGTCTCGGCTAGCAGCGTCAGGTGCGTGGCCCGCTTGCGCCCTACCAAATCCTTCTTGTCCTCCATCGACTGCGGCGCAAGATACACTTCACAACCAAAAATCGGTTTGACCTTGGCTTTCTTGCAGTCCTGATAGAATTGGATGGCCCCATACAGGTTGCCGTGATCGGTCATGGCCACGGCTGGCATGCCGAGCTGCGCAGCTCGCTTGGCCAAATCCTTGGTGCGGATCATGCCGTCTAGTAGGGAAAACTCGGTGTGCTGGTGGAGGTGGACAAAGGAATCGGACATCGGACGGCCCGAACGTAGCGGGCCACAGCCCAAGGGCAAGCGGCGGTGATCAAAATCCCCCAATTGCGACAGCGGGCCAGACCTCTTGTCAGATCATCCTGTCCCCCATTCCCTCTATGGCGGGAAGGGTAGCGCCGCCATCTTGGCGGCTATCT
>JBDLWH010000231.1:0-4588 GCA_039804325.1 Verrucomicrobiota bacterium | reverse complement strand
TTTTGACACGGATCCGTTTGAGCCGCAACCGACTGGGTCCCACACGATTTTTCCATATTGGATTGGCCGACCGGAAACGGTTGCAAGTCCTGGTTATGGCCAGGGTTATGTTGAGCTTCCCTATACCCTCCCGCAGGATTCGACGATGTTCCTGTTACTGCGTGAACCTAATGGGGAGATATGGAAACGAAAAACTGAGTGGATAGTCGAACGTGGCGGCATGGTGCTGGTGAATGTGCATCCGGACTACATGCATCTCTCTGAATCTGCGGAGCGTATGACTTATCCAATCACCCACTATGATGGGTTCCTTCGCTGGGTCAGGGAAGAATACCAAGGCGAGTTCTGGCAGGCGCTGCCACGTGAAATCTCGCGCTTTGTGCGCGATCACACCCAATCGGGGCCTGCGAAAGTCGCCGCCAACCCGATGATCCTTCCCGCCACACATGGCGATGGCTCTATTAAAATTTGGATCGATCTGGAAAACACGCCCCACATTCCTTTCTTCCGGCCCATTTTGAGTGAACTAAGCCATGCGGGACATCGAGTGGTGCTCACCGCTAGAGACGGCTACCAAACGTGCGAAATGGCGCGTTTTTACTCGTTAAACTATCAACAAATTGGACGTCACTACGGTCGGCGTCTGATATCCAAGGTGTGCGGTTTGTTAGTGAGGGGCTGTCAATTGGTGCGGTTCGCCTGGCGCGAGAAACCGACATTAGCGCTCAATCTTGGCTCAAGAAGTCAGAATCTCGCCGCCAAGTTGATGGGCATTCCAGTGGTGGAGATCATGGACTACGAGCACACTGCGGAGCCGTCGTTGTTAAAGTCTCGTTGGTATCTCATGCCCGAAGTGGTTCATGCCGTTATGGGTGCGGGAAACTCTAGCGAACGTATTCGTACCTATTCGGGGATCAAGGAGGACGTCTATGTGCCGGATTTTGTCCCCGATGATCAGATTCTAGATGCCCTCGGCTTGCGTGACGCTAGGGTGGTGGTCACGGCGAGACCGCCGGCTACTGAAGCCCACTACCACAATCCGGAAGCAGAGTTATGGTTTGCTCGCTTTATCGATAGGGCGCTGGCATGCCCGGGAGTCAAAATCGTTCTGCTGCCTCGAAGTCCACGCCAAGAGGCCGACATGCGGGACCGCTATCCCCAGTGGTTCGCAAACAGCAATCTGATCGTTCCGACGGCTGTCATCGATGGCCTTAACCTGATCTGGCACTCTGACTTGATCGTGAGTGGCGGGGGCACGATGAACCGCGAAGCCGCCGCGATGGGCGTGCCGGTTTATAGCGTTTTTCGCGGACGGTGTGGTGCGGTGGACCGGCATCTCGCCAAACTGGGACGTCTGGTGCTCATTGAATCTCTGGAGGACGTCGATTGCAAAATACGCCTTGAGCCACGGATTCGTCATGCGTTGCCAGCGGCTAAACGATCCGCCGCTCTCACCGACATCCTCGGTCACCTGCATGCCATCATCGCTTCTCTCTCCCCCCGGCTATGACCACACCCCTGAAACTCTTGTTAGTCGCTGGAGCGCGTCCGAATTTCATGAAGATCGCTCCGGTGATTCGCGCAATCCAGGCACATAACGCCGCCTGCAATGGCAGCGGCAGAGCAATCCATTTTCGGTTGGTCCATACCGGCCAGCACTATGATGAGAAGATGTCGGGAGTATTTTTTGAGGAACTGGGGATTCCTGAGCCGGATGACAACCTTGAGGTCGGATCGGGCTCGCATGCCGTGCAGACCGCTCACATCATGCTCGCCTTCGAGCCGATTTGCCTGCGGGAAACCCCCGATTGGGTCGTGGTTGTGGGCGACGTCAATTCCACCATGGCCTGCACGCTGGTAGCGGCCAAGCTAGGTATTCCCGTGGCCCACATCGAAGCCGGACTGCGGAGTTACGACCGAGGCATGCCCGAGGAGCTCAACCGCTTGGTCACCGATGCGCTCGCCGATTTGCTCCTGACCCCGTCGCGTGACGGCGACGACAACCTCCGGCGCGAGGGGGCGGCAGAGGCAAAGATCCGCTGCGTCGGCAATATCATGATCGACTCGCTGGTCGCCCAGCTCGATCAAGCCGACGCCGCTCACACCCTCGAATCACTCGGTTTGGAACCAGGTCGGTTTGTGTATGTCACCCTTCACCGTCCCTCCAATGTGGACACGCGCGAAAACCTCGAGGTTATCGTCCGCGAACTTTCTAACTTGTCTGGTATGTGGACCATCGTGTTTCCTATCCACCCCCGGACGCGCGAACGGCTGACGAGGTTCGGCCTGAGTTTCAGCGGCTACCCCGGCGTCCACCTGATCGACCCGATCGGTTACCTCGACTCGATGAATCTAACGCGCCACGCACGCTTCCTGCTCACCGACTCGGGTGGCTTACAGGAGGAAAGCACGTATTTCCGCACTCCATGTCTAACCCTCCGCCCTAACACTGAACGCCCGATCACCCTCACTATCGGCAGCAACCGCCTCACCTCAGTGGCCACCCTCCACGACGACATCGCCACGCTCCTCGCCGGCCCCGAGCGCCTCGGACAAACCCCGCCGCTCTGGGACGGCCGAACCGCACAACGCATCGTCTCCGAACTCCTCGCAAGATATGGCCAATGAAAAGCTGACCTTGGAAACAGGAAAGTAGAAATCAGAAATATATCATGTGTGCCAGCGCGCAACGGTCGCTTCAACTTTCAACTTTCAACTTTTCTTCCGCCCCCCATGATCCGGACCACCCTGCTGCTGCTCTTGGTCGCGTTCTTTTCCGTTTACGCCTGGAAGAATTGGTTCGTCAGTCTGTGTGGGGCTATTCTGTTAATGGCGGTAGTCGAGCATCCGGATTTTCCTAACGCTATCGGCGGCATTCAGGGGGCGAATCCTTGGAATGTTTTGATTCTTAGCATTACGTTGGCATGGGCAGCGCATCGCGGTGAGGACGGATATGAGTGGGATCTGCCGCCGATTGCCGGGTGGATGCTGTTCGCATTTTTTGTCGTGGTTGTCGTCGGGGTGCTCCGCCTGCTCCTGAATGATTATCCCACCGGGGAAACCAATGGTACGATTTTCTGCGAGTATCTGGTAAACACTATCAAGTGGGTGATCCCCTCGCTGCTGCTTTTTGACGCCTGCCGGACCCGTCGGCGGGCGACCATCGCATTGGGTATCATCCTTGCTCTGTATTTTCTGCTGGCGATCCAAGTGGTTCGTTGGATGCCATTAAGTTCCATCGGCGATAGCGGAAACAATCTTGCGTCGCGGGCATCGAAGATCACCCAGAATGAAATCGGCTATAACCGGGTGACCTTGTCGATGATGCTGGCGGGGGCTTCGTGGGCCGCACTGGCGGCGATTCCC
Source organism: Verrucomicrobiota bacterium (assembly GCA_039804325.1). Lineage (GTDB taxonomy): Bacteria > Verrucomicrobiota > Verrucomicrobiia > Verrucomicrobiales > Akkermansiaceae > Luteolibacter. Next base: position 1,222 of record JBDLWH010000231.1, on the reverse strand, counting down.
ATTTTGAAGCAGAACCTCCACCGTTTCATCCTGCTCGGCGTCGCGGGTATCATCGCCTTCGGTCAGGCTCTAACCGGCGGGCGCACTGGCTACGTCACCTGGATTGCAATAGGGATTTTGCTGGCGGCGCTGCGCTGGCGCAAGTTACTTTTGATGATACCGGTAGCCCTGCTGGTGATCGGTGTCTGCCTCCCTAGCGTGAGCGAGCGAATGTTCCAAGGTTTCGGTGGCAAGGATGGAAATTTTACGGTGGGCACCAACGCCTATGAGATGACTTCCGGACGAGATATCGCGTGGCCGGTGGTGATGGCGGAAATCGGCAAGGCTCCGCTGATCGGGTATGGTCGGGAGGGCATGGTGACCACCGGTATGAGTGACCGCCTGATGAATGAGTATGATGAGACCTTTCCGCACCCCCACCAGGCTTACCTGCAGTTGCTGTTGGACAATGGCATCGTGGGGTTTCTGCTGGTCATCCCCTTTTTTCTCTACGTGGTCAGGCACAGTTTCACTCAGGTGCTGGTGCGGGACGATCCGCTGGTCTGTGCCGTCGGTTGCACCGCATTCTGTTTGGTACTTGCATTGATGATCGGCGCCTTCGGTGGCCAGACCTTCTACCCCCGTGAGGGAGCGGTCGGCATGTGGGCGGCGATAGGACTGATGCTCCGCGTGCATGTCCAGTCGCTCCATGCATGGGATGCTGGCGAGCCGGTGTTCCCGGACGAGTTGCCCGGAGATTGGTTCGTCAGCGGCATAGAGGAGAACGGGGTTCCCAATGAGGACGCCGCAGAGCGGAGCTAGAATCATCACCGAGCCACATCCGATCCGGCCATTTTCGAGAGTCCATATCTATCCAACATCGTCAAATTCATGGTCCACGAAAATCAGTGTTTTACGGACCGAATGACTTGGTTGACGTTATGCGCTTGGACCGCATCGTCCGCTGCGGGTGCCGGCTTGATCTCTAGCGCGTTTGCCTTGTCCCGGTGGCTTCCTCACAAGACCCGAATTCCTGGTGAAGCATTGCGTGACCTCATCGCTGCATCTGCGGGTTATTCGGGTGTTTGGCCAGGGATGGCTGCATTTGTAGGTGGTTATCTCTTATACCTTCTTCTCTTGGGGGCGCTTTGCCTTCTGATTTGGGGTTGTTGCGGGGGATGCCGGTTGGCTGACTACAGTGTGTTTTTCGTGATGCAGTTCAGGGGTTTGTGTCTGTTAGCCA
>JBDLWH010000230.1:0-2531 GCA_039804325.1 Verrucomicrobiota bacterium | reverse complement strand
CCCCAATCTAACAACACGTTAGCAGGGGTTTGAGAAAACCGATCCTCCATGGTGAGCAGGCCGAGTTTCGTCCAGAACGCCCCGACACAACCCGCGACGCGCCACGTATAATCCTCGAGCGCCGCGTCATCGGGTAGCCTCACGGGCCGCGCTCCATCAGCTCGGGCAAAGCGGTCGAGGTCAAGCCGTTGACCGCCAATGATGATGCCCACCACCTCGCGCACGAGTTGCGCCTCGCCTGCCGGCAAACCACCCAACCATGCAAAAAGCAAATCCTGGGATTCTAGCAACAACTTTTCCCTCGTATCATCCACGGCGCGGATCATGGCCAGCGGCCAACGAGGGGAGTTTCCGGTTTCGGTGAGAGCGTGGTAAAAATGCTCTAGGCATTCACGGCGCATCTCTGGCGGGGCCGCTGCGGTATCGGCCAGGGTGTCGCTGGTGCGGGCCAGCAGATATGCCAGGCTAGCGGCACCGCGCATGGGCCCGGGCAGGAGCCGCAGGGACAAGTAAAACGAGCGGGATACCCCTTTGAGCAGCTGTGTTTCCGAAACGATTCTCACTGGAGCCAGTGACTAGCAGCTCACGCCCGCCTCCGCAAGCCAGCCCATGAAATAATCGAACTCGTCCTTGCCGCCATCGCGCGCAACGCCCATCATAGCCTTGATATGAATGAAGATCAGGATGCTATTGATGATCGCGACACCGTCAAACTCGAGCGTCTCGAACTGGCGCTCAAGGCATCGAATGAAGGAATTTGGGATTGGTGGACCGATCGCAAGGAAATCTATTATTCGCGGCGCATCCTTGAATTTCTTGAATGTGGTAGGCGGCACGCGCCCCACTTATTTTTGCCGCCGCATGGATGCATCCACCTGGATGATCGAAAGGCGTTCGATCTTGCCCTCGCCCAGGCGCTCGGTTGTGGCGGGCCAGAGACCTTGGCCGTGGATGTCCGCGTCCAGACGGGCAGTGGAGGATGGCGCTGGCTGCGCATCCGTGGAACCGTGATCCGAACTCGTGACGGCAACGCTTATCGCATCGCCGGATCCATGATCGACATCAGCCTGCGCAAAGCCGCCGAAGCTCAGGTAGAAGACGAGCGTTTTCTGCTGCGCCAATTACTCGACCACATCCCGGTCCATGTTTATTTCAAAGACCTCTCGTCAAATTTTGTCATGGCCAACAAAGGCATGGCCGAATGGATGGGCCTGACCGATGGCTCCCAACTCACCGGCAAGCATGACCGCGATTTCTTCGATGAGGACCATTGGAAACCCGCCGAAAAAGACGAACACCAGATCATCGCCAGTGGCCAACCCGTCACCGACCAGATTGAACACGAAACCTGGCGCAAGGGTGACGAAACTTGGGTACTGACCTCCAAGTTTCCCTGGCATGATCGCCACGGCCAGATCAAGGGCACCTTCGGCGTTTCGAGCAATGTCACCAAACTCGTCAAAGCCCAACGCGAAGCCACTCGCCTCGCACGCCAACTCCAACAAAAAAACCAAGCTTACGAAGAGGAGCTCCACCTAGCACGTGAAATTCAGCAGGCTCTCACCGGCAAGGGGTTTCCCCACGTGTCACACGGCAATGACAAAGTCGCCTTCGCATCCCGCTATATCCCCATTACCGGACTCGCCGGAGATTTCTTCGAGGTCATCAACGTGCGCGATGATTGCGCGGGCTTCCTCATCTGTGACGTCATGGGTCACGGCGTCCGCTCGGCCCTCATCGTGGCGATGCTTCGCGGATTATTAGAAAAACAACGCTCCCAAGCGACCACCCCCGGAGCCTTCCTTCAAGGTCTCAACGATGGTCTCACGGCCATCCTCGAACGAGCCGGCACCACCATGTTCGCCACGGCATTTTACGGATTGATTGATTTATCAGCGGGCACCTTCAGCTTCGCCTGCGCCGGCCACCCCGGCCCCATCATTGAGGGCTCGGAGGGCATCCGCCAACTCGCCATCCAACGCCACGAAAAAGGACCGGGGTTGGGCCTCATCCGAGCATCCGCCTATCCGACCACCACGATGCCGCTGGCAGATCTCAAGCGCATCATTCTTTTCACCGACGGCATCATCGAAGCGGAAAACCCACGTGGAGAGCCGTTTTTAGAGAATCGCCTCATGCAAATCATCTCCGGGCTAAGCAACCAATCACTCGATGACGTCCTCGAGAACATCCTCACCAGCGTGCTCGCATTTTCCCAAACCCCGAGCTTTGATGACGACGTCTGCCTGCTCGGCGTCGAAATCAACCCGAGAATCGCACTGCTCTGATCGGCATCGGGTGGCGTGCTCTGGGTCAATTCCCAAGCGGCCACCTCCTTCGCCCACGAAATTTTCCTTTTCCCCGGCCAGATAATCGCCGAACACGGACACGTCGCCACCGATAAGGAAGATAAGGAAAATCCAAAATGGAAAGTTGGCCCCCCCGCCAGCCGTGGTTTGCACTTCAGAGCCGATGATTTATCCCGTGTGGGAAAAACCCTTCACGCGTCGCATTCATCCATCCAAGCGTTG
>JBDLWH010000229.1:0-3551 GCA_039804325.1 Verrucomicrobiota bacterium | reverse complement strand
CCCAAACTCGGGTATTTCCGTGGGCGCGTGGGTGCCGAGAATGCCCGCGCGTTGTGCATTGGTAGCCCGTTTGACTATCAGAAACAAATGCGCATCCAAATCTATAAGTCTGTGCCAGACCCGGGGACACCGCGTTACGACGAATTGTTAGCTGAGGGAATACGCCAGGCCGTCACGGCCAGTGACGGGCGCGCTTTCGTTTTGTTCACGAGCTACCGGACATTACGCGACGCCGCGAAACGATTAGAAGGATTTTTTCAAGACAAGGGGTGGCGGGTTTTGGTGCAAGGCGAAGGGATGCCGCGCCACCGGATGATTGAGGAATTTCGCAAGGATTTGCACAGTGTGTTGTTTGGCACCGACAGTTTTTGGACGGGAGTGGATGTTCCGGGCGAGGCGCTTTCCAATGTGGTGGTGACGCGATTGCCCTTTGCGGTGCCTGACCATCCGCTCACCGCGTCGCGCCTTGAGGCGATTGAAGCCGCTGGGAGAAATCCCTTCATGGAGTATTCGGTGCCCGAGGCGATTCTCAAGATGCGGCAAGGGGTCGGGCGGCTCATCCGGACCCAGCGTGACCACGGGCTCATCTGCATCCTCGACAACCGCATCCTCACCAAACGCTACGGAAAATCCTTCCTCAACGCGCTACCGGACGCTCCGGTTGAAGTGATTTGTTAGGATTTGTGGTTCCGCATCCGATTTTTCTGCGCGCCAGCGCCCCTGGCCGAGGGCGCTTGTCGTGAGCGACTCAGGGAGGCGTGGGCAAACTGTCGCCGTCGTTCAGGGGCACGAGTCGGGCGACGAGTTGTTTGAGCAGAGCGGCGTCCCATTGGCCTGGGGCGGTGGCGATCTTTCCGAGGTAGCCGTAGTTGAAGACGCTGCCGCACTGGGCGCACAAGAGTCGCGACACGGCGGCCAATGGGCCCATGCCCATGGTGGCGACGGGCAGGCCGTGGTCGGCGAGTTGGAATTGGGCGAGGCGAGCGAGATCGTCAGGGGATTTGAGCATGGCGGCGACCTTGAACATGCTGGCCCCAGCGTCACGCGCGCGCCGGACGGCGTCGTCGAGCACCTTGAAGTCAGGCAATTTCACAAAATCGTGGAAGGATGCGAGCCAAGGAATGAGGCGTGGTTTGATGGCCTCGAGGATGTCGGGCATTTCGTTGAGGCTGGCCACCTCGATGTCGATCCAGGCGGCGTGATCGAGTGCGGGTTTGAGCATGGCGCAGCGTTGAGTGGCGGTCAATGGGTGGGCCCCGCCCTCGTCAAGGCGCCTCGCTGTGAAAAGCAGTGGGACGTGGTGCAAATGATGCCAGAGCGAGGGGGAGGGGGGCGTGGCGTGGTGAGTGAGCAGGTCGAGGCGGATTTCGGCGATGTCGCAGCATTCGAGGATGCGCGTTGGGGTTGCGGATTTGAGCTCGTCGAGGGTGCCGAAGCATCCCACCACCATGGGCCGTCTTCCGGGGAGTTGCCATTGCGTTTGCGCCATGACCCAGTGATGAGCGGTAACGGGCACCTCGTCAACCGCTTGTGACGTCCCACCACCTGGTATGGAATTTCTTTTTACGAAAATTTCACCGAAATCATCCTTTTCGCTGGTCAACCCGAAACTCGATTTCCTAGTTTGTTTTAAACCGCAACCGTATGAAGAACTTCCTCATTCACAAAATGTTTTCCGTGATCGCATTTGCAGCCCTTGCAGGGATCACCGTGGGGAGCGCCTACGGTCAAGGCCCCAAACTCGTCGCGGATAAGCCGACTTTTGATGACCTGCAATCGCCAGAGTTCACAGGGGGAGGAAAGCAGAAACCGTTTAAGCCAAAGAACTGGCTCGAGATCGAAGTCAAGTTGAACATTCCCTCCGGTGGTGGGGCTAAAGCCAAGGTGTGCGAGCGCCTGACCATGAAATGGTTTGTGGCGGTGAAAAGCCCGGATAAGCCGAACATGATGATGCTGTTGACCAAGGACGTTGAGCACGTGAACATTCCCTACGATGAAGATGTCTATTGTTCGGTCTATCTCTCGCCCGTTTCCGTCAAACGCATTACCGGCTCGGATCGCGCTGGCAAGGGATCGGTCGAGGCCGTGGGTTATGAAGTTTTGGTCAACGGGGTGAAAGTGGCCACGGAATCCGCAGGTCGGGGCAGAGCCGGATGGTGGAACGAGCCGAGCGACAAGATCGCGCGCACCGAGACGGTGCCGCTGCTCAACAAGGCTGAAACCCCGTTTAGAGCAATGTGGTGGGATCGCTATGCGGAAGTCAGCGAAGGCCGTGGCTCCAGATAAACGTGGACTTACTCATTCGTTACTCCATTCTTTCCCGGTCTTACCCGCTCATTCTTCCATCATTCCCGCATCATGGCTGACACTCAGACGAACGTCGCACTCAATATCGGATCTCAGCGCATTAGCATGGCCGTCTTCGAAGTCTCGAAATCCGGCGCATTGGTGCTCAAAGCCTATGAATCGGAAGCCATCGTAGCAGATCCTGCCGCTGAGGCATCCCGCATCGGGCAGATCCGTATCACGATTGGGGATCTCGCTCAGCGGCTTAAAATAGGCAAGAGCAAGATCCGATACGCGATTTCAGGCCAAGCGGTCTTCACGCGATTTGTCAAATTGCCCCCGCTCCAGGATGACAACATCGAACAATTGGTCACCTTTGAGGCCCAACAACACGTGCCATTCCCACTTCAGGAAGTGGTTTGGGACTATGAACTTATTGAAGGTGGCACCGAAAAAGAGGTGGTCATCGTCGCTATCAAGGGCGATGCGCTCGACGAAATCAATGGCGCAGTCGCCGATGCCGGGCTAGGCACGGCTGAGGTGGATGTGGCCCCCATGGCCGTCTATAACGCGTTTCGTTCAGCCTACGGTCATCCAGATGAGACGGTGCTCCTCATTGATATCGGTGCCAAAACCAGCAACCTACTTTACATCGAAGGTAAACGGTTTTTCACCCGCAGCATCGCCATTGGCGGCGCATCGATCACGTCGGCCATCGTTAAGGAATACCAGATTCCGTTTCTCGAAGCCGAACACCAGAAGACGACCAACGGGCTTGTCGCTCTCGGCGGCGGTCACACCGAGCAATTGGACGAGTCCGTCGCCTCGCTGGCCATGGTCATCCGCAATGCCCTGAGCCGCTTGCCCGCCGAGATCTCGCGCACGACAAATTACTACCGCAGCCAGCACGGCGGCAGCGCCCCGCGCCGAGTGCTTTTGGCCGGCGGCGGAGCCAATCTCCCGTACACCCTGGAATTCTTTCAGGAAAAACTCAATTTGCCCGTCGAGTATTTCAACCCGGTGAGCAACCTGTCCATCGGCAAGGGCATCGATCCTGCCGTGGTCCAGCGCGATGGCCACCTCATGGGTGAACTCGTCGGTCTCGGACTGCGCGGTATCGGAAAATCTGAGATCAACATCGACCTCGTCCCACTCGTCGTCGAACAAGCGCGCGCCGCTGACCTCAAAAAACCGTTTTTCATGGGAGCTGCCGCCATGCTGCTTGCGGGCATGGGGGTTTGGGCGACCTATCAGAATCTGGCCGC
>JBDLWH010000228.1:0-4031 GCA_039804325.1 Verrucomicrobiota bacterium | reverse complement strand
CACTTCAAGCCAGCTTCGAGGATTTCCCACTTCGAGGAATCCACCATGATGGGCACCTTGGCCACGTCCGGCTCGCCCTGAAGGAGTTGCAGAAATCGCGTCATCATCGCCTTACCGTCGATGAGCCCATCGTCAAAACAGATATCGATCACGTTAGCGCCGTTAGCCACCTGTTGACGGGCGACTTCGACGGCGGCTTCGAGTTCGCCGGCACGCACGAGTTTGGCGAACCGCGGTGAGCCGGCGACGTTAGTGCGCTCGCCAATCATGAGGAAGCGCTTGTCTGCCGTGTGGTTGTAGGCCTCTGTGCCTGAAAGTCGGAGCGCGGGTGGGATGGTTTTCATGGTGCAATATCAACTCGCGCCCGGCACTGTGCGAGGCGCGTGGTGGGCCACGGCCTGAGCGATGGCCGCGATGTGCTCTGGTGAGTTGCCGCAGCATCCTCCGGCCAGGTTGAGCAAGCCGTCGCGCGCGAATTGCGTCATGAAGGATGCCATCTGTTGGGGATCTAGGTCGTAGCCGGTTGGGGCGAGCGGATTGGGTAGGCCGGCGTTAGGGTAACAGGAAATATGAGTGGTCGCGCAGGCCGATAGATCTTCCAGATGCGGCCGTATCAGGTCCGGCCCTAACGAACAATTCAATCCGATGGCCAACGGCCGAATGTGGGCAAACGCATTCCAAAATGCCTCGACTTTCTGGGCCGAGATCATCGTTTCCCCACCCCGCCCGACGGCTGCCGAAAGCATGACGGGCAGGCGCGACTGTTGCTCGTCAAAGACCTCCTGCACGGCCACTGCGGCCGCTTTGGCATTGAGCGAATCAAAAATGGTTTCGATGAGCAGGATATCACATCCCCCGTCGATGAGGCCGCGGATCTGATGTTTGTAGGCTTCGAGCACCTGATCAAAGGTCACCACTCGGAAGCCGGGGTCATTGGCGTCGGGCGAATTCGTCAGCGACACGGTGAGCGGTCCTATCGCCCCGGCTACGTATCGCTTGCGCCCAGTGTCGGTGCCGACATCATCGGCCCATTTCCGACAAAGCTGCGCCGAGGCGACGTTCATTTCGCGGGCGAGTTCGTTGAGAAACGGGTGGGTGATAATTTCTTGATAGAATGCGGGATCCTTGCGCCCGCCGTGTTCGCGCGGGTCGGGAACAAAAAATTCGCTCTGTGCGATGGTGGTGGCAGAAAACGTGTTGGTCTCGCAGATATCGGCGCCGGCTTGATAGAATCGCTTGTGAATATCCCCGATCACCTCCGGACAGGTCAAACTCAGAATGTCGCCGTTGTTGAGCAAATCTTTCGCCTGCCCCTTAAATCGCTCGCCACGCGCCCTCTCCTCGTTGAGCCCATAGCCCCGTATGGTCGTGCCCATCGCCCCGTCTAACACTAAAATGCGCCCAGCCAGCGCGGTGGTAAGTTCGGACGTGCAATCAGACAGCAACATGCGCGCAAGCTACCCCATCACCCGTTTGATTCAAGCATCAAATCGTCATATCTGGATATGACGATGGGAAGCGCGGTGAGCCACGGTGAGCAGATCGTCCTGCGACGCCGGAGTATTTTGGGTAAGCCCCTGCGATTCATGAGATGAACCGGCAGGGTTTACGGGGAGCAGAGTGGTTATTTGGCGGCGAGGGATGCCTCGTATCGACTCCGCCAGAACACCGTGATGAATCCGAAACTCAGCCCAAGCGCACAATAAAGGAGTTCGGCCTGTGCAGCATACAAAAAGGTGGTGGACTGAGAACCCACCGCACCGGCGGCTTTGAGCGAGTCCGCGAGCGAGGCGTGGCCCAGCGAGGCAAAGAACGCCCCCGACCCAATGAAGAGCGCAGGCACCATGTTTTTAAAATTTTCCGACATGATGGCCGGAATGACCATGATGAAAACGGCTGCCGAAAGCGCCAGATTCATGCCGCCAACCACGGGCAAACTCTTGATCCCTGGCATGCCAGTGAGCTGAATGATGGCAATGGACGTCAGAATGCCCGTCAAATAGCCAATCCACGCCTTGACTCCGTTCATCGGCGTGCAACCCACGACAAAATAAACGGCCCACGCTTGAAAGGCGATCCACATCATGTCCATGCCATGCGTGATATTGGGCATCAACCCGTTGATGAGGACGAGAATTGCAGCCTGCACCGCCAATCCGCAGGAGACTACAAACAATTGCTTATGAGTTAGAGCCATCTTTGTTAATACTGTTTTTTGTTTTCTCACGCACGCCGATCTGTTACCGTCGCGATTGCGCTTCGCAATGAATCTTTCTAGGGAGTCTCCTCAGGCGATGCAAAGGCAAATAAAAGGAAAAATGGGCGAGCCTACGCCCACCTCACAGCTCATTGGCTTCTCGGGTAGGGCCGCCCGTATAGGCCCTAAGCGCCTGCTCGACAGGCGACGCTACATCCCCTAGTGTGTCGTGCGCACAACCTGATTGTGCCACTCCTTGCCAATACCCAATCATGAAAATACTCATCGCTGACAAATACCCCGAAGCGCATCTCGAAAAGTTCAAACAACTCGGATGCGAGGTCACCTACCAACCTGGCGTCAAGGCCGACGAGCTCCCCCAGCTCATTCCCGGACACAAGGTGCTCGTTGTGCGCAGCAAACAAGTCACCGCGGCCACTCTCAACGCGGGCAATCAACTCGCCCTGGTCCTGCGTGCCGGTGCCGGCGTCAACACCATCGACGTCAAAACCGCTAGCACACGGGGCATCTTCGTCACTAACTGCCCAGGCAAAAATTCCGTCGCTGTGGCGGAATTGGTTTTCACCCTGATGCTCGGTATCGACCGCCGCCTCGCCCAGAGCACCGCCTCCCTGCGTGCCCACCAATGGAATAAAAAGGAATTTTCCAAGGCCGACGGCATTTTCGGCAAAACCCTTGGCGTGGTCGGCGTCGGCTCAATTGGCCGAGAAGTGATCCTGCGCGCCCAGGCGTTCGGCCTCAAAGTCATCGCTTGGTCGCGCTCGCTTACCCCGGCCCAAGCCGAGGCGCTCGGCGTCGGCCATTGCGCCGATCTGGACGACGTATTCCGCAACGCCGACATCATCACGCTTCACACCGCGCTCAAACCCGAGACGCGCCAACTCGTCAATGCGGCACGCATCGCCCTGATGCGCCCCAACGCCATGCTCATCAACACCGCTCGCGGCGAAGTCGTCGATCAAGCCGCCCTGCTTGCCGCTCTAACGGCCGGCAAAATCCGCGCCGGTCTCGATGTGTATGACCCAGAACCCGCCGAGGGCATGGCGGACTTCGCCGATCCCATCTTGGACCTACCTAACTTCTGCGGCACTCACCACGTCGGGGCGTCCACCGAGCAGGCGCAGGACGCCATCGCCGAGGAAGCCTATCGCATCGTGGAAACCTTCGTCAAAACCGGCGAGGCTCTCAATTGCGTGAACCTGGCCAAGCGCACCCCGGCCAAGTGGCAGCTTGTCGTGCGCCATTACGACCGTGTTGGGGTGTTAGCCTTTGTGCTCGACGCGATCCGCCGTGCCGAAATCAACGTCGAGGAAGTCGAAAATATCGTTTTCGATGGTGCTCTCGCCGCCAGTTGCCGCATCCAACTCAACAGCGAACCTAACGCACAACTCCTCGAATCCCTGCGCCTTGGCAACGAGGACATCATCGGGCTGGAAGCCCTTTGCCTCGGCTAAGCGACCCATGCCTATCGCTCATCTGGAATCTCATCCACATCACCCACGACTTCCTCACGGCATTGCCCCTATCATCACTCGGGGTGTTCGTGAAGATCTCTGCCCTGGATGAGATTCTTGATGTTGTTGTTAAATGCAATGCAGCCTGTTGTGGTGAATAACCCCCAACACATAAATAAAAGCAACGACTCCAATACGAAAAAACGGATAGATTTATAGATTTTCGAGCAACACGCCATGCTCAACACGAAAAGTGCTAAAATCGCCAGTAGCATGAGCGGCACGTATGTCCATTGAACCATGTCGCGCAACCAAATCGGATAGCCGCCCGCGTTAGTCCAAAACACCTTGTTCTCGCG
>JBDLWH010000227.1:0-7407 GCA_039804325.1 Verrucomicrobiota bacterium | reverse complement strand
ACCGGATGGCGTCCGTTAGAAACGAAAAACTCCTTTGAATCATTGAGCACCGGACGGCAGTGGCGGTGGAGCTGCGCACCGTCGGCTAGAGCGCAGAGCACATCGATTTGCGCTACGGCCCCAGCGGTTTCCTGGAGGCGCGGGAGGTGGGTGATCACCTGCAAACGAAGTTGGGCGAAAAGCTCGGCTTCTAGCTGTTTCGAGCGCTCCTCCGCTCCTAACACCTTGTTTTCCATCTCCTTGAGCGCGGGCGTGATGTAGCGCTCGGCATTGGACATGGTTTGTTTGCGCGTATAATCATCGGGAACCTTAGCCAAGTGAGTGGTAGTGATCTCAATAAAGTAACCGAAAACATTGTTGAATTTGATCTTCAATGAATCAATGCCGGTGCGCTTACGCTCATCTTCCTGCAAGCGCGCTATCCAATCCTTGCCGCCGCGGGCCGCACGGCGCAGGTCGTCGAGCTCGTCCGACCAGCCATCGCGGATGATGCCGCCATCACGCAGATGGCCCGGTGGTTCATCGACAAGCGCGGCGGCTAACAATGTGGTGAGATCGCTGAAGTCGTGCAGGTGATCACAAAGCGGTGGATTGTTGTTGGCGCTCCACAGTGAGGAGAAGTCGTCCCTGAGGGATGGAACGTGAGAAAGCGAGATGGCCAGCGATTGCAGATCGCGCGCATGGCCAGAACCCTGGGATAGCCGCGAGGTCGTGCGCTCAATGTCACGGATGCCTTTGAGGGAATCCCGGCATTTTGAGAGTACAAAGGGTTCTGCCAGAAAAGCGGCGATGTGATCCTGTCGCCCGGTAAGCGTCGCCAAATCTCTGAGCGGATGGAGAATCCAATCACGTAACAACCGCGCTCCCATGGGCGTGGCCGTGCGGTCCAGCACAGCTAACAACGTGTGGGGCTTGCCCGCTCGGGACTCGACAAGATCGAGGTTGCGCTGCGAGGCCGTGTCGATGAGCACGTGATGGCCGCTTTCCCGAACGCGCGGAACCCGCAAATGCTCACAGTGGCGACGTAGCTGGTGAATCAGATAGTGAAGAACGGCCCCAGCCGCCCCACTCGCAGCTAACAAATGTCCACAACCAAAACCATCTAGCGAATGGACATTGAAGTGGTCTTTGAGAAGTTGGATCGCGTGCTCTGGCAGAAACGCGTAGCCATCATACATCTGGCTGTTAGGCAGCGAGGCAAACTCGCTACTTTGGTGGTCCGGTATGAGCAGCTCAGATGGCAAAATCCGAGCTAACTCATCCTCTAACTGACTAGCATCCGCGAACTCGGCAATGGTGAATTCTCCGGTGGTGTGATCCACACAGGCAAGACCCAGGGATTTCCCGTGACGACAGACTGCGGCGAGGTAATTCGGCTGACGGTCATCTAAAAGCGCGAGGTCATCAATCGAGCCGGGGGAAAGAATGCGAGCGATTTCGCGGGCGACCAATTTTCCGGGCTGCGGCTCGGACGTTTGTTCGGCGATGGCCACGCGCTTGCCGGCTTTAAGTAAGCGGGCGAGGTAACCTTGCGCCGCATGATGGGGCACGCCACACATCGGGGTGGCCCCGCGCTTGGTCAGAGCCACATTGAGGATGGGCGCGGCGGTTTTTGCGTCCTCAAAAAACATTTCGTAAAAATCGCCTAACCGATAGAGTAAAATCACATCAGCGGGCAGGGATTTCCGCATGGCCAAATACTGTGCCATCATCGGTGTGCTCGCAGGAACGCTCATGCCGCGAAGACTGCCAACCTATCATCCGAGAATCAAGAAACCAAGGTGACCCAAGCCGATTTTTCATCACTCCAGCGCCCAGTGACGCCCGCCTTACTCGCCGGCGGCGGGAGTCGGCACCACGCAGGGCGCTAGCGGACGAACCAGATTGGTCGGCAAAGGAAACACACGCTCAAAAATGCCAGGCCCAATTTCGGGAGATTGCGCGTAGGCGTCACGCACCATTTCGAGCTTGGCGTCCAAGTTGTCGATATAATGGAGGGCAAACGCTTCTGGCGTGCGCGGCAGCACGGGCGATCCGAATGCATACTCGCCGTGGTGGCTGCCCACGAGATGCAGGATGTGCAGGCGGGTTTCCTCTGCGCCGGGCTTGAGGTCGAGCCAAGCGGCGGCATCAGGGGATTCTAGCATGTCCCGCCAGAGTTTGTTAATCAGTTCGATGCCTAGCGGGATATGGCCTAACATTTCACCGTGGGTGCTGAGAATTTGGGTGAATCCGCGTTCTGGATAGGCATTTTCCCAAAGTTTCCCACTGTCGTGTAACAACACCCCTGTGAGCAAGAGGTCGCGGTTGAGCTCGGGATACACCACGCTCAGCGCGTCGGCGGCCCGCATCATCTGTGAGACGTGCTCGACGAGCCCACCGCGGCGAGCGTGGTGGTTGCGCTTGGCCGCTGCGGTGCGCCGAAATCGCTCACCCATCTGCGAGAAAAACCGCTGGCATAGCCCGTGCAACCGCGGATCGGTAATCGTGGCACAGAGCCGCTGAATGTCGGCAAAGCCCAGGTCTTGTTTCTCACGCATGGCCGGATCGCCGCCAAAAAACACTTCTAGCGAATCGGCATCCAGTTGATCAACAGCGATTTCCCTCGCCTCAATGCCGTAGGAATTTTGCGTCCATTTCCCCTCAAAGCGCAAAACGGAGCCATCGGCGAGGTTGTCAACTTTCTGGTAGATTGGTGAATCCGACCAGATTTTGAGGTGGAAATTCCCGGTAGAATCCGCTAGAACGGCATCCAAGTACGGTTTGTCAGTCTTGGTTACGCGGGAGGACCTCGATTGGATTTGGGCGGAAATAGCGGCGGCAATCGGGGTTTCTCCGGCTTGTTCCTTGAGGGCAGCAATGGTGATAGGACTCATGCCTGCCACTATGAACAGAGTCGGAATGCGTGCAAGAACCGATCAATAGAAGGAAACCTATCGGGTAGATTGCGAGTCCGGTTTTTCGCCCCGCGCTCATCGCCCATGATGGTCCATCACCTGGTCCATCACCTGGTCCATCATCATCTCTGAGCGACACCCGCCCCTGCCTTGAGCATCCCACAGCCTGCGGCTACGTCGATGCCGCGACGCTGACGGATGGTACACGGGAAGCCAGCGGCTAGGAGGATCTTTTGAAAAGCGTGGCCCGCCTGGCTGGAGGCCCCGGCGAACCCGCCCGTCGGATTGAGCGCAATCAGATTGATGTGGGCATCCATGCCGACGAGCAAATTGGCCAAACGAACGGCCGTTTCGGGACCATCGTTTTTCCCTGCGATCAAGGTCCACTCGAACAAAATCCTCCGACCCGTCAAGGCCGCATATTTCCGGCAGGCGTCAATCAAGGTGGCCAGCGGCCAGCGCCGACTCACCGGGACCAGGGCGGCGCGCTCATCCTCCGTCGCTCCATGCAGGCTCACGGCAAGACGGTACGGTTGGGGCTCTGCGGCTAGGCGCAAGATCCCCGGAACGACCCCCACCGTGCTGATGGAAATTTTGGACGGTCCGATGCCGATACCGCGGACGTCGGCAATGATGTTCAGGGCGCGCAGGACGGCATCGAGGTTGTGAAGCGGTTCACCCATGCCCATCAGGACAAGGTTGCGCAGCCGCTTGTGAGGATGGCGTTGGTGAAGGACGCGCCGCGCGAGCAATACTTGCGCCACTATTTCACCCACGCGCAAATGCCGAACAAACCCCATTTGCCCCGTGGCACAAAACACACATCCCATCGCACAGCCAACCTGCGTGCTCACGCAAACCGTCTGGCGTCGGTCATAGCCCATGAGCACCGTCTCGATGGTTTGCCCGTCATTCAACCGCAGCAAAAATTTCCGCGTCAGCCCGTCTTCACTGCATAATTCATCGGCCACCACCGGATTATCGAGAAAAAATGCCCGCCCCTCGCCCACAGATTCGTCGATCCAACGTTGCAAGGGGGGCAAAAAATGGCCGGTTGGTAAATCCACCGTGTCTTCGCGCTGCAACGCCCGCCAGAGCGCTTTGGTGTGATGCGCAATGACTCCCCCTTCATCTAACACCTCTTTCAGCTCGTCAAACCCCAGATCGTGCAGGGATCGTGGGGCGACGGTGGGCATGCCGGAAATCATGCGCGCACCCCCAGTACGAGCAAGCCGCGATTTCGCCAGTGCTCATGTTTGTTAGTGGCCAATCAATGCTTCTCGGGCAGCGCGGGCAATAACGGGTTTTCGGGATCAAAGTCGGGCGGAAGCTTGTCTTGAAATTCCGGGGGCGGCGCGTCGCCCTGACCCGCAGCGGGCGGTCTGGGAATCCTCGCCGCCAAATCACGCGGCCACGCCTGGACGTCGAGCACCTCGTTTTTGTAAAGCAGCGAGACGACTTGCCCGTAATAAGCGCGTCCACCAAATAGGTGCTCGGTCGGGTTGTCTTGGGGGGGGATCGTGTAGGTCATGCGCAGGCTCTCCTCGCCCCCGGCCCAGTCAAAGGGCATGCTGATCCATTGTTCGCTGACCCAGGATTTGTCCTCCAACTGCATGATTTCTCCCTTGGTGCTGCGGTTGAAAAAAATGACGGACACCGCGATGTCGGCCACATCGATGGCGTCGGCGGGCCCCTTTTGCACAGGGATGGTGAGAATCACGCGTTGGCCGTTTTCCTGATTGGGCGGGTTAAAAATGCGCACCCGCCCGAGCGAGAGCTTGCCGAGCATGGCTGCTGGTTGCTCAAAGCCATCGCGCAGTTTGACGGCGGCTTTTTCATAGAGAGACCCGGCGCCCTCGACGCCCATTTGAAAGACCTTTTCGTAATGAGCGGCCGCGGTGTCATAGACGCCCATCTGTTCGTGGACGAGCCCGAGTTCGTATTCCACGCTCGCGTCATCAGGCGATTGGCTCCGGGCTTCTTCCAGTTTAACGATAGCTTTGCCCATATCCCCGGCCACGCGCGCCACACGCGCTTCGTTGACCAAGCGCTCCGATCGGGGATTGGCGATGGGCGGTGCCGTGATCGGCGACGGCTGCACGAACAATTCAGTCGGTGGTTGAGTGATCAGCTCGCCGAGTGGTCGCGGCGATTGGGAAACCCCCGGCACCGGCACGGATGGCGCGGGCACGGATGGCGCGGGCACCTGAACCATCAACGGCGGCGGCAGTGCATTGCCCACCACCTGCACCTGACGGGATTGCTCGAAGCGGCTCGCTAGGGCCATGGCCGCTACCAACAACTGGATAAAAGCCATGACGCCCAGCATCCAGCACGCAACTGGAAACACGGATGCTCTCGCACCCGTCGCGACTTGTGGCATTTCGACCTGCATGGGCCGACGATGACCGAGGGCCATCCTAGTGTCAATCCGGGCAGCATGACGAACTTTCGAGTCACCAGCGAGGGTGGCGGTCCTTCTTTCGAGAAACCCCGCGACGCATGGCTGAGATCTGCGCGTCACGGCCGCGCCACACTGGCGTTGCCGAGGACGCTCGTCTCGGCTATATCTCGCTGGACGATGAATGTTCCCGCGCCCCTGAGTTATTGCCCGGATCTGCTCCACTATGCCCGCCGCCTCACCCGCGAAGTGCGCATCGGCCATTTGGCCATGGGCGGCCACCATCCCATCCGCGTGCAATCCATGATCACCTCGGACACCCGCGACACCCACGCCTGCGTCGCCGAGGTGCTCACCCTCGCCGACGCCGGTTGTGAAATGGTGCGCATCACGGCCCAAACCACGAACTACGCCGCGAATCTCCAACACATCGCACACGCCGTGCGCGCTGCGGGCTGCCAAGTCCCACTCATCGCCGACATTCATTTTAAACCCGATGCCGCGCTCGAAGCCGCAAAATGGGTGGAAAAAGTCAGGGTTAATCCAGGCAACTATGCGGACAAGAAGAAGTTTGAAATCCGCGAATACAGTGATGCCCAATATGAGGAGGAACTCGAACGCATCCGCCAGGAATTCGTGCCCCTGGTGCTCTTATGCCGACATCTCGGCCGCGCCATGCGCATCGGCACCAACCACGGGTCGCTCTCCGACCGCATCATGAACCGCTACGGCGACTCGCCACTTGGCATGGTCGAAAGCGCTCTGGAATTTGCCCGTATCGCCCGCGATCACGACTATCATGCGCTGGTGTTTTCCATGAAGGCATCCAACCCCAAGGTGATGATCGAGGCCTATCGACTCCTCGTCGCTCGCCTCACCATGCTTGGCCCGGATTGGAATTATCCCATCCACCTCGGCGTCACCGAAGCCGGCGATGGCGAGGATGGCCGCATCAAAAGCGCCATTGGCATCGGATCGCTTCTGGCCGATGGCATCGGCGACACGCTGCGCGTCTCACTCACCGAAGACTCGGTCCACGAAATCCCCGTCGCCCAAGCACTCGTGGAAAAATTCAATCGTGGCGAGGACCGCCTGGTGCAGGCTGCTCCAGCGGCTTTGCCCGCAGGGACCATTCCATTCCTGTGTTCCTACGATCCGTTTTCTTACGAGAGACGTCGTAGTTCACCCATCACTGTGATGGGTCGGCCCCTTGGCGGCGAGAACACGCTCCGCGTTTTTACCACGCAGGCGCACTGGGACTCGCTTCCCCACCCGATGCCCTCCATGGGGGATTTGATACCCGAAGCCATCGTCGAAACTTCCGGCGTCGTAGCTATCGACCCCACCGATTCTCAAGCGATGCTTCAAATCAACGCCTGCTCCTATCCCTGCTTGGTCACCGTGGCCGACGCCACGCGCATGGAGGTCATCCCGGCATTCCGACTGTTAGCCGCCCGCGTCCATACCCGCCATCCCATCCTACTCAAAGATGTGTTAGGTCAGCGGCCCGACACGCCTGATGGCCAGGGCGCGCTCCTCGTCGCTGCCCGAAACATAGGATCCCTGCTGTGTGACGGCATCGGCGATGCGGTGCTCGTCCGCGGCGAAACCTCCCCTGAACCCGCGCTGCGCCTCGCCTACAACATCCTTCAGGCCGCTGGCAGCCGGATTTTCAAAACTGATTACGTCGCCTGTCCGAGTTGCGGGCGCACGCTCTTCAACCTCCAACAGACCACCCAAAAGATCCGCGCCTCCACCGGCCACCTCAAGGGCGTGCGCATCGCCATCATGGGCTGCATCGTCAACGGCCCCGGCGAAATGGCCGACGCAGATTTCGGCTATGTCGGCGGAGCCCCCCATAAAATCAACCTCTACGTCGGTAAAACCCCCGTGAAGTTCAATATTCCCGAAGACGAAGCTGTCGGCCACCTCATCGACCTTATCCGCGAGCACGGCAAATGGATCGATCCCCCGCCCTCACTTTGCGAGTGACGGCTCACCCCTGGCCATGACCCGCCCCCATCGATGACGCCACCCGATAGGCCATGACCATGACATATCGCATCGATTCCTCAATGGGGATTAATGAAAGACTATCCTTGTGTTGTC
>JBDLWH010000226.1:0-2914 GCA_039804325.1 Verrucomicrobiota bacterium | reverse complement strand
GACGAATTTCCGGCGCTCCATGCCTATCAGGATGAAGCGAAGAGCCGTGCCGGAGTGAAGCTTGAGGAACTGCTAGCCACGGTACAAGGTGATCTCCCCGATGCGACCACTCAGATTGCGGAAGGGAGCCCGCTTCACGCGTTGCTCGACTACGTTCAGGAAATTGGCGCGGATTTTGTGGTTTTAGGGTCGCACGGGCACGGGGTGATCGCCTCGTTGTTGCTGGGAAGCGTGGCGGAGGGCATGGTGCGCAAGGCCCGCGTGCCCACACTCATCGTCCCAGCCCCCGAAGAATAAGGGCTGAGACGCGAGGCATGATTATTTTGCCTGTCGGGCGCTGGCTTTGAGTCGCAGTGCGTTCAGGGCGATGAAACCCGTCGCATCGTCCTGATTGTAGGCGTCTTCCTGGCCGCCTTCCATGGTAGCGACGGCTTCGCAGTACATGCTGTGAGGCGACCGGCGGCCGGCCTGAAGGACGTTGCCTTTGTAGAGTTTGAGGCGCACCTCGCCGGAGACGGTTTTCTGGGTCTCGGTGACGAGCGCTTGGATGGCCTCGCGTTCGGGAGCGAACCAGAACCCGTTATAAACGAGTTGGGCGTATTTGGGGATGAGGCTATCGCGGATGTGCATGGATTCGCGGTCCATGACGAGGGTTTCCAAATCGCGGTGGGCGGCTAAGAGGATGGTGCCGCCCGGCGTTTCATAAATCCCACGGGATTTCATGCCGACAAACCGGTTTTCGACGATATCGACGCGTCCGATGCCGTTTCGGCCGCCTAGCAGGTTGAGGGTGCGCATCACCCCGTAAGGCGTTAAAAGTGCGTATCCATCTTGTTGGCCGGTAGCCTGGACGTCGCCAAGTTCGTTGAGAATGGCGCAGAGGTTTGGATGTTTGAGTCCGATGGCGTTGCCTTTTTCAAAGAGGATTTCGATGTATTCGGCGTGGTCGGGTGCGTCTTCGGGAGAAACCGATAGCACATACATATCGCGGTCGGCCGGGGTAGTGGCATCATACCACGGGTCTTCCATGGCACCGGCCTCAAAGGAAATGTGCAAGAGGTTGCGGTCCATCGAGTAGGGTTTTTTGAGGGATGCCTTGATGGGGATTTGATTGGCCTCGGCGAAGGCGATCATTTCTGAGCGACCGGGGAACTGGGCGCGGAATGAGGCGTCACGCCACGGGGCGATGCATTGGACGTTAGGGGCAAGGGACGCTGCGGAGAGTTCGAAGCGTACCTGATCGTTGCCCTTGCCCGTGGCACCGTGAGCGATGGCATCGGCACCTTCGGCCAAGGCCACATCCATCATGCCCTTGGTGATGCACGGGCGGGCAATCGATGTACCTAGCAGATAGCGGCCTTCGTAGATCGCGTTCGCCTGGATCATGGGGAAAATGTAGTTGGCCGCGAAATCCTCCTTGAGGTCGCCAATGAAACATTTTGAGGCACCGGTGGATAGCGCCTTGGCTTCCAAGCCGTCGAGTTCATCCCCTTGGCCCACATCGGCACAATAGGCGATGATGTCAGCTTGATATTTTTGTTTTAACCAGAGGAGCAGGACGGAGGTGTCGAGCCCTCCGGAGTAGGCGACGAGAATTTTCATGGCGGGGTGAGGGAAGCATGAAGCGCGATGGAGGTAAAAGCCGAAATGTGGGAAAGCGGATGATTTTGCGCCGTGAGTGATGGGAGGGGTTCGTTTCTATTGGACTTGCTCCGGGTCATCTCGTTGGTTACGAAATTCGTTGCCGGACCATTGCCCGGCCTCATCCCTCGAGCCAGCCACCGCCATGCCCATCACCCGCGCCCTTCTTTCCGTTTCCGACAAAACTGGCATCGTTGCCTTTGCCCAGCAACTGCATGATCTGGGGGTCGAGCTGCTTTCCACAGGCGGCACCTCCAAGACGCTGCGTGAGGCAGGGCTGTCAGTCATTGATGTTTCCGAATACACCGGCGCGCCGGAATTGTTTGATGGTCGGCTCAAAACCCTGCACCCGAAAGTTCACGGCGGTTTGCTTCAACGCCGCGACGACAAGGAGCATCTTGCTCAAGCCCAAGCAAACGGCATTCCTCCTATCGATCTTGTTGTCGTCAACCTCTACCCCTTCGAGCAAACCGTCGCTAAACCCAACGTCACCCTTGAGGAGGCCATCGAAAACATCGATATCGGCGGACCCACGATGCTGCGCAGCGCCGCTAAAAACCATGCGGCGGTGACCGTCGTAGTCGATCCAGATGACTACGCGCGAGTCATCGATGAAATGAAAGAGCACAACGGCAACACCACCAAAGGGTTCCGAGAACAACTCGCCGTTAAGGTTTTCCTGCGCACCTCACAATACGACGCCGCGATCACCAATTTTCTTGGCCAGTGTCGCACAGGCACTGGGTGCAATTTCACCTTGAGCCTGCCGCTCGAACAAGAACTGCGCTACGGCGATAACCCGCACCAAAAGGCGTCTCTCTATGGCAACTTTCGCAAGTTCTTTACCCAGGTTCAAGGCAAGGAGCTTTCCTACACCAATATCCTCGATATCGAGGCAGCCGCCGACGTCATCCTCGATTTTGTCCGCCCGACCGTCGCCATCCTCAAACACACCAACCCGTGCGGAGTCGGACAGGACGACGAAAACCTGCGCGTCGCATGGCAAAAAGCGTTTGAAACCGACCGCCAGGCGCCGTTTGGTGGCGTGATCGTGTGTAACCGCCCGCTCACCCTGGAACTCGCCCGCGTGATCTCGGAGATTTTCACCGATGTGATCATCGCCCCGGAGTTCGAGGCCGACGCCCGCGCCCTGCTCCAAAAAAAGAAAAACCTACGCCTCATGAAAATGGATGACGCGTATCTGGCGGCAAAAAAGGCATCGGTTATTCGGTCGTGCCCCGGTGGCATCATGGTGATGGATCGCGATCACACC
>JBDLWH010000225.1:0-5551 GCA_039804325.1 Verrucomicrobiota bacterium | reverse complement strand
GCCCGTCGTTGAATGTCCCGGTTGTCTGGCCGCCTTGCCGCTTTTGTGCGAGGCGAGCGCCACCTTGGGGCGCCCGGTGCTCATCGGCATCGGCGGCCCCGGTGGCAGCGGCAAGTCGTCGTTTTCCGCCGCCATCGCCCGCTTGCTCGATGATGTGCGAATTCTCCCGCTCGATGATTACCGCAAACCACGCACCGAGCGTCCGTGGGGAATCTATGGCTCGCATCCTGCCGGCAACCGCCTGGCCCTTTTGAGATCCCACCTCGACGACGCCAAAAACGGCCGCCCGTTCGAGCGTCCCGTGTTTTGCCGCGTCCGCGGTGCCGCCATCGAGACCGAAGTCGTTCATCCCGCACGCTTCATCATCGCCGACGGCGAAATCGCCGCCCACCGGCAACTGCGCGGACTCTTCGACCTGCGCATTCTGGTCCTCTCCGATTGGTCGATGCAATGGCAAGCCCGGATCGGCAGGGACCGCTCCGAGCGGGCAAGCAGCCTGCGCAAGGCCCTCACACTCTTCATTCTAAGCAATCTGCGTGATTATCCGCGTTTCGCAGCCGGCGCGGCAGGTGAAGCCGATCTGATCCTCCGCCGCCGCAGCTGCGGACGTTTGGCACCTCACCCTAACATTCCCCTATGGCGTTGCGGCAGTCGGGACCGTTTGTCCGAGGTAACGGATCGAACGGGGCAAGACAACCGTGCTCACCAGCAGGAGACCCAAGGGTAAGGCCGGAACCATGAAGGGAATCACGAACATCACCAGTTCGTCATGCTCTTGGCCCAGCGTGAAGTTTCTGACACTCCAGTCTTGCGACAAACTTACAATGCTCGCTGGACCGGGTTGGGTCATATCGCCGGTCACAATGGTAGCGGCCACAGTGAAGGCACCGAACTTGGGGGGCGAGCGTATTGGTCGAACGCGGAGAAATTGGTAAAATGGTTCTTGTGGAATTCGCGAAAACGCGAAGGGTATGGCCATGCAGCGCAGCGCGAAAGCAAATCCACCATCGGCGGTTAAACCGGCGAAGTCGGCGCTCAAGCGCCAGGCCGAGGTGTTCAAGGCGCTCGGGCACCCCGGACGGATGGCGATTGTTCATGCTTTGGCTAATGGCGAGGTGTGTGCCTGTGACCTGGCCACGGTGGCTGGGTGTGCGCCCTCGACGACCTCGCGTCACCTGACAGTGCTGCGGCATGCCGGCTTGATCACCGACGAGCGACGCGGCCAGCAGATTTTCTATCGGCTCAGTTGTCCGTGTGTGCTCACCTTTGCCGACTGCATTAACCGGGTTGATGCCGGGGAGGATGTGAAAACACTCCGTGTCGCATGCTGTGCCTGAGACCAGAAACCAGAATCCAGAGAATTCAAAATTCAAAATCATGAAGATCCAAGTCCTAGGCACCGGATGCCAAAAATGCAAGTTGCTGGCGGAGCACACCGAACAAGCGGTAGCAGAACTCGGTATTGTCGCTGAAATCACCAAGGTCACCGACATCAAGGAAATCATGGCCTTTGCCGTGATGATGACACCAGCGCTGGCCGTCAACGGTAAGGTGAAGGTGGCGGGCCGCGTGCCATCGGCAGAGGAGATCAAGAAGTTGCTCGTCTGAAACGGCGAGCGCTCCCGCGAGTCAAAAACTACCCATGAGTGCTCCACTATATAACTCGGATGTTGCCGTCCTCGGCGGCGGGCGAACCGCACGCGGTGGTTGAAGGCCGAACCCGCCGCGCTCTTCAGGCGGCCCAGAAATACAGCCTTGTCGCCAATTCGGTGAAGTCGGAAATCGTCATCGAGCCTGAAGTCATTATTGAAGAGTAAACACACCGTAAACCAATTATGAAAACACCTGCTAAAATTGTTATTATGCTGCTTGTTATGGGGGCTGCGGCGGCAGCCATCATACTCAAAGGCAACAAGTCACGCGACGCCGCCAACTCATCTACTCCCGTGGCCGCCACGACCGCGGAATCTTCGGCTGCGGCTGCGTCCGATGCGACCGCCAAACTTCCAAAGCTGCTAGATCTTGGCGCAACCAAATGCATTCCCTGCAAGATGATGGCTCCGATCCTGGAAGAACTGAAGAACGAATATGCCGGCAAAATGAAAGTCGAGTTCATCGATGTGTGGCAGAACGAGGACGCCGGTAAAAAATATGGAGTCGAGATGATTCCCACCCAGATCTTCTTTGATGCGAACGGTAAGGAATTGTTCCGCCACACCGGGTTTTTCGGCAAGGAGGACATCCTCGCCAAATGGAAGGAATTGGGAGTACATTTCTAGCACATGCAAGAACTCTTCACCAATCTGAGTCACGCGGTCGAAGGTGCGCCACTTATCGCGCTGGGTGCCGCCGTGATCTGGGGCATACTGAGCATCGTGCTTAGCCCGTGCCATTTGGCGAGCATCCCACTCATCGTTGGATTCATCAGCGAGCAGGGCCCGGTGAGCACTCGCCGTGCGTTCTGGACCTCGACCTTGTTCGCCGTGGGCATCCTCATCACCATCGCGGCGATTGGCGCGATCACTGCGGCGGCGGGACGCATGTTAGGCGATGTCGGCCGCTACGGAAATTACTTTGTAGCGCTCATTTTCTTCGTGGTCGGCCTGCATTTGTTGGGTGTTATTTCACTGCCCTTCTCCGGCCCGGGACAAGTGGGCATGAAGCGCAAGGGCATGCTCGCCGCTTTAATTCTTGGTCTGGTATTTGGGGTAGCCCTGGGACCATGCACGTTTGCTTACATGGCACCGATGTTGGGCGTCACCTTCAAACTGGCCCAAACCGCCCCGTGGTATGGCGCATCATTGTTGCTGGCTTACGGCATCGGCCACTGCTCGGTGATCGTATTGGCCGGCACCTCCACCGAGGTGGTGCAGAAATTCCTCAATTGGAACGAAAATTCCAAGGCGGTCACCCGGATCAAAGGCGCGTGTGGCGTCCTTGTCGTGTTAGGCGGCATCTGGATGATCTACACAGCACCCTGAAGAAACTCTCCTGTTATGCCAATCACTCACAAGCCTGGATTGATGCGATGGTTGCTAGGGATGATGGGCGGCTTCGTCGTCTGGTGGTTGGTCTATGGCCAACTGGCGGATTTCTCCTCATGGTTCACCTATCGGATCTTGGCGATGGAAAATGGGACCCATTTGGCGGCGGCCGTGGCATTTTTTATGTTTGAATTGCCCAAGGTGCTCATGTTGCTGGCGTTGGTGGTGATGGGTGTGGGTATCCTCCGGACGTTCTTCACTCCGGAGCGCACGCGGCGGATATTGGCGGGTAGAAACGAGTTCGCGGGCAACGTGCTCGCCGCGTTGTTAGGCATTGTCACCCCGTTTTGTTCCTGCTCGGCGGTGCCGCTCTTCATAGGATTTGTGACGACTGGCGTTCCGTTAGGTGTGACCTTTTCTTTTTTGGTGAGTGCGCCGATGGTCAATGAGGTCGCGCTGGTTTTGTTGTTTGGTTTGTTCGGATGGAAGGTGGCCGTCTTGTATTTGGTTACTGGGCTGATGGTGGCGATCAGCGCGGGCTGGCTCATCGGGCGGCTGAAAATGGAGAAACATGTTGAAGCGTGGGTTTATCAGATGCCGGTCGGCCAGGATGGGCCGCTAGTGAGCATGGATTGGCAGGCGCGCATCGGTGCGGGTTGGGATTCTGTGAGGGATATTGTCGGGCGCGTGTGGTTGTTTGTGATGCTAGGCATCGCGGTGGGGGCTGGGATTCACGGGTATGTGCCAGAGAACTTCATGGCGTCACTGATGGGGCGCGACGTGTGGTGGTCGGTGCCACTAGCGGTGCTGCTAGGAGTGCCGATGTACTCTAATGCAGCGGGCATTATTCCTATTGTGCAGGCTTTGCTAGGAAAGGGGGCGGCGCTGGGCACGGTGTTAGCCTTCATGATGTCGGTCATCGGTTTGTCGCTTCCCGAGGCCATCATTCTGCGCAAGGTGCTCAAGCCACGCTTGATCGCCACTTTTTTCGCTGTGGTAGCCACCGGGATTTTGCTAGTGGGCTGGTTGTTCAACCTCATTCTGTGACCGTGCGAGGCAACACGAGTGACCCCAACCTGAATGACGGGCTAACATTCCAAACGCTGATCGGCCAATCCGTGGCTGTCATCGTGGCTGTTAGCGATGCTCGTGGCGAATATCGCGGGCGTCGCTGAGGAAAACCGAGTCTTCGCCGATATTGACGGCGAGGTCACCGATGCGTTCGAGTGAGCGTGCCACAAAGATCAGGTGGAGAAGATTTTCAGATAGAGCACCAGAGTTTTCCAGGCGGCTGCTCAGCAATGCGACGACGGATTTGTGAGCGGCGTCCAATTCCTTGTCACTGGCTTTGAGGCTTTCGCCAAGGTCGGGGTTAGCATCGGTATAGGCTAAGAGTGCGTCGCGTAGCAGTTTCGAGGCCATGGCATATAACGGTTCGATAATAGCAGGTTCTAACGATTCACAGGATTTACAGATTTTTTTAGCGCGTTTGGCAATATTGATAGCGTGGTCGGAGATGCGTTCGAGGTTGTGGGCCATTTTCATCGAGGTGATGACGAGGCGCAGGTCGGAGGCGACCGGGTGGAAGCGCAGCAGGATGTCCATGCCCTGTTGGTCGATTTTTACCTCTAGGTCGTCCACTTCCGAGTCGTCGCCTATGACCATGCGTGAGAGGTCAAGGTCGCGAGTGAGGAGGGCTTGGACGGCGCGATCAAGGTTTTGGCGTGTGAGGCCGGCCATCAGGAGCACCTTGTCCTTGAGGGACGCCATGGCAATGTCGAATTCATGAAAGATATGGGGTTGGTTCATAGCAGTAAGATTGATGGGAAAAAGGTGTGTTAGCCTACTCGTCCGGTGATGTAATCCTCGGTTTTTCGCATTTTTGGGTTAGAAAACATTTGTTTGGTGTCTGAGCATTCGATGAGATCTCCCAGATAGAAAAATGCGGTTCGGTCGGACACGCGGGCGGCCTGTTGCATGTTGTGGGTGACGATAGCGAAGGTATAATCGGCCTTGAGGTTCCAGACGAGCTCCTCGACCTTGGCGGTGGCAATGGGGTCGAGCGCGCTGCAGGGTTCATCCATGAGAATGATCAACGGTTTGACGGCGATGGCGCGTGCGATGCAAAGGCGTTGTTGCTGGCCGCCGGAGAGTCCCAGAGCGGATTCTAGCAGGCGATCCTTGACCTCGTCCCACAAGGCGGCAGCGGTGAGACTTTCCTCGACGGCCTGATCCAGCACGGCTTGGTTGCGTTGGCCGCGCATGCGCAGGCCGAAGGCGACGTTGTCGAAGATGCTGGTGGGGAAGGGGTTGGATTTTTGGAAGACCATGCCGACGTCGCGGCGGAGTTTCACCACATCTACCGATGGGTGATAGATATTGATGTCATCGACAAGGATATGGCCGTGGGTGATGCGGGCGTTCGGGATTTCGTCATTCATGCGGTTGATGCACCGCAGCAGGGTGGATTTGCCGCATCCTGACGGCCCGATAAAGGCGGTAACCTCGTTTTTACGTATCTCGAGGCTGATGTGCTTCAATGCCTGAGTGGAGCCATAACTGAAGCT
>JBDLWH010000224.1:0-3806 GCA_039804325.1 Verrucomicrobiota bacterium | reverse complement strand
CGCCACGAAGGCATTTGAGAATCACCACCGGGATGAGTTTTTCGGGAAATTGATAGGGACCGTAGTTGTTGGAGCAGTTCGTCACGAGGACGGGTAGGCCGTAGGTGTCTTGCCAGGCGCGGGCGAGGTGGTCCGAGGAGGCCTTGCTGGCGGAGTAGGGCGAGTGGGGGGAATACGGTGTGGTTTCGGAAAATCCGGGGGAGTCGGATTCCAGTGAGCCGTAGACTTCATCGGTAGAGACGTGGAGGAAGCGGAAGCTGGCTTGTTTCTCGGGACTGAGAGTGCGGTAGTGGGTCAGCGCGGCTTGAAGCAGATGGTAGGTGCCGAGGATGTTGGTGTGGATAAAGTCTCCGGGTCCATCGATGGAGCGGTCGACATGACTCTCGGCGGCGAGATGCATGACGGCATCCGGGGCGTGTTTTTCGAAAATCGAGTTGATGACCACTGGATCGCAGAGGTCTGCCTGGATGAACGTGTGGTTGGGGTGATTCAGGCAGTCACCGAGGGAGGAGAGGTTTCCCGCGTAGGTCAGTTTGTCGATATTGATGACCTGATGGGAAGTTTCACCAATGATTTGACGGACGAGATTGGAGCCAATGAAGCCGGCGCCGCCGGTTACTAAAATTTTCATAATGGAGTAAGAATGTGGGAATGGGTGGCTTGTGGGAAGGGTGGGGGTGCTCACTTTCTGCGCTCTGGGTGAACGCAGTCAGTCAGTTTGATGCTGGAAATCAAGAATTTTCAGGGTTCTCTGCGTCTTGGAACTGCAGGCGGTAAAGATGCGCGTAGAGGCCGCGCTCATCACTGACCAACTCTCGATGCGTGCCACTCGCGACGAGGCGGCCATTTTCCATGACGTGGATTCTCGTCGCATTCCGGATGGTGGAGAAACGGTGAGCGATGACGATGGTCGTGCGGCCTTGCATGAGGCGGTCGAAGGCGAGTTGGATTTGCTGCTCAGACTCGCTATCGAGGGCGGAGGTGGCTTCGTCGAGTAGGAGGATGGGTGCGTTTTTGAGAAACGCACGGGCGATGGAAATGCGTTGCCGTTGGCCACCTGAGAGGCTGCCGCCGTTTTCGCCGACTTGGGTGTCGTAGCCGTCGGGCTGCTCCAGGATGAAGTCGTGGGCAAATGCCGCCCGGGCGGCTTGTTCGATTTCCTCGTCGGTCGCGTCTTGGCGAGCGAGGCGGATGTTATTGCGAAGAGTGTCGGAAAACAAAAACGTGTCTTGGCTGACTAACGACAACTGATCCCGCAAGGAGGCGGTGGTGTGGAGACTGATATCTTGACCGTCGATTTCGAGGGTTCCGGAATCGGGTCGATAAAATCGCTCGATGAGGTTGAAAATCGTCGATTTCCCACTGCCGGAGGGCCCGACCAGGGCGGTGACGTGGCCGCCGGGGCAGTTTAGTGAAACGTCATGAAGAACGGGTTTCTCTTCCCGGTAGGAGAATGAGATGTCCTTGAGGTTGATGTCTCCCCGGTCGATTCGAATCGGTGAGGCACCCGGCTGATCCGGGATGGAATAGTCCGAATCCACGACATTGTAGAGCATTTGGACGCCGATCAGAGACGAGTGAAGCGAGATATTGGCCCGAGCGATGCGCTTGATCGGCTCATAGGCCATGATCATTGCCGTTAAGAATGAGAGCAGGGAGCCGGCGTCCTGGCCCTGAATAAGGTTGCGATAGCCGCCATAGAAGACGATGGCAGCGATGACAATGCCACCCATGGTTTCCATGATCGGGCTGGTGCGGTTTGAAACTACCGCCATTTTGTTCCCTAGTTTTTCAACCGCTTGAATTGAATCATCCAGGCGGCGTTGCATGTGGGATTCCAGGTTGTAGGACTTGATCAGTTTGTTGCCGATGATCGCCTCCTGAATCGCTGCGATCACCTGAACGACGCCCAAGAAGCTTGATTTGGCGATTTTCCGAATGCGCCGGATCAGGCCGCTCAGCGCAATGATCACAGGTGCCACAATCAAGATGGCCCCGCAAGAGAGCCGCCAATCCACGACAAACATGGTGACCAGCAGAGCCAGCGCCGTGAGCACGTCTTGTACGCGAGTCATCAGCAGATTCATCACATCTCGCGCGGAATTGGCGGCTTGGGAAACGCGGGTGATGAGGTCACTGGAGGGGAAATGGACGAAAAATGCCAGCGATTGGTTGAGCACGTGACTCGCGATTCGTCGTTGCTGGCGGGCCACGATGTTGTTGCCGATTCTGGAGAGAATGACGGAAGACCCGTATTGGCAAATGCCTTTGACGAAGAAAACCACCAGAATGGCCAACGAGACCTCGATGATCCGAATCAGTCCGGGACCGGTGTTAAAGACCGAGGAAAGCCACTCACTCACCCTGGCAAGCCAGTCCCCCGCTTCTTTAGCCGCCGCTGGAGCTGATTTGGCGGCGTCTTCCATCCCAAAGAGCACCTTGGTGACGTTCTGCATCAAAAACGCGGAAACCCCGGTGGCAACGGCGGCTCCTCCCATCAGCGCGAAGGCGGAAAGATACTTGGGAATGTAGAGATGGAAATTCTCCCGCAAGACCCTGCGAATCAACTTTCGGTTGTTTTCATCGGCAAAAGCGCTGCCTTTTGGTTTCAAACTCATGGGTGATAATACGGGGCGTTTCATAAAAAAGCGGCCCGCGAGAGGCTGGTTTCTGCGGACCCGTTTGGCAAGAGGCGAGTTTCCCTTCGAATGTCGAGCAACCTGACAAAGCGGCAGCGGGTGTTCTTGAGAAATCCCGAGGCGTGGAGGCTCACGGAACGAGCCTTCTCATGGTAAATATCCTACCAAATCTTACTTTTTTAGTGTTCGTTCTCAACGATTCAGGCTACTTCCATGCCTGTCGTAAGTGCCCCTCGTCGATTCCACCGAAGTCCTAAGCGTTTGAATGTGAAAACCCTATGAGTGACCCATTCCCCCATCTCCGGGCAAAAAACTGCGATTTCTCCTATCTCCGTGAACTTCCCGTCTCAACGCGAGTCGCAGGGCGTGCGCGTCAAGTTAAGGAACGGGGACCTTATTGTCCCCCTCTTCCTTTTGTTCTCTTCATGCACGAAGACGCGACAATAAGGTCGCGGCTCCTTATTTTCCGGGTCATTTATCGGACCTTTTGCCTTAACTTTACGCGCATGCTCTGCGGGAATCACTGATTTCATTATATTTTGAGCGATTCTTCCGTCAAAGCGAACAAACCGTCATTCTGGGATACCATTGACGCAGTCCTTGTCATCAATCTCGACCAGCGGCCTGAGCGCTGGGAGCAGTTGTGCGCGGAAACACAAGAGGTCATCCCCGCAGACAAGCTTCATCGCGTGTCCGCCGTGCTGGGCCGCGAAATTTCAGGTTTCGGCAAGGCTCCTTGGTTTCGCGGTGGCGACCGGGCGAATACTTGGGCGGGTCGCGGTGGATGCGTGCTTGCCCACCGCCGTGCCTTGGAGACTGCAAGAGACGCGGGCTGGAACCGGATTTTGATTTTGGAGGACGATGCCGTGTTCGAGCCGGAATTCACGTCTTATCTGAATAGCCTCCAATCGGCGCTTTTCGATTCGCAATTGAAGTGGGATATTTGTTTTTTCGGTTTCACCCATCCACAGGGACCTTTCCGGGCGGTCGCGCGTCTGTCTGATGAAAGCCATCTATCGCAGATTTACGGCTGCAAATGCACTCACGCTTACTTGGTCAACGTCAAACTCCGTGATTGGTTGCTCGGGCAACTTCCCGACGAGTCCACAATCTGGCCATGGCTTGCCGTCAACCGAGCCATCGACCGCTGGTATCAAAGCATCTTGG